>NZ_JBISWL010000130.1:0-6810 GCF_044462265.1 Kocuria rhizosphaerae | reverse complement strand
GAGCCGTGGCCGAACGGCACCCCCTGCTGGGTCGACCTCATGGCCACCGATCCGGATCGGAGCCAGGAGTTCTACCGCGCGGTCCTCGGCTGGGAGTTCGAGGACCCCGGAGCCGGGCCGGAGTACGGCGGCTACCGCTGGGCCCTCGTGGACGGGCGCCCCGTGGCCGGTCTCTCGCCCACGGTCCCGGACCTCGAGGGGCTCCCGCACCTGTGGCGGGTCTACCTCGCCACCCGGGACGTCCCCGAGTGCGTGCAACGGATCACCGAGGCGGGCGGCACGCTCCTCGCGGGGCCCACCGAGGTCGGCCGGTTCGGGACGATGGCCCTGTGCGCCGACCCGACCGGGGCGACCTTCGGGCTCTGGCAGGCCGGTGCGCACCCGGGGTTCCGGGTCGTGGACGTGCCGGGGGCCGTGGTCTGGTGCGACCTCGTGACGCCCGACCACGAGGCCGCGCGCGACTTCTACGCGGACGTCTTCGGCTACAGCTACCACGACTCCGGCGCGGACGGCGCCCCCTACGCGATGTTCACGGTGCCGCACGAGGAGGGTCCCGCGGGCGGGATCGGCGGGACCGACCCCGCGGCAGAGAACGCGCCCGCGGTCTGGTCCGTGTGCTTCCAGGTCGACGACGTCGACGACGTCGTCCGCCGGGTGCGCGGCGCCGGCGGCTCGGTGATGGAGGACCCCATCGAGTTCCCCTACGGACGGCTCGCGGTGGTCGCCGGCCCGGACCGGGAGTCCTTCGCCGTCATGACCCCGGGGGAACCGGAGCCGGCCACCGGGTGAGCGTCCCGCGGCCGTGACGCCCGCGGACGGCCACCCGGAGCCCTCCGGCCCCGAGCGCGCCGCCGCCGAGGGGACCGGCAGGAGCCTTTCGAACGGCGGTAGTCTGGTGACCCAGCTGACATCCCCTGCCACCCCTCACAGATCGGAGCGACGTGAACGCCATCGTCCTCGCCGTCATCGGCGTCGCCATGATGATCCTCGGGTACGTCCTGTACTCGAAGTTCCTGGCCCGCCGGGTCTACAAGCTGCAGGAGTCCTTCGTCACCCCCGCTCACGAACTGAGCGACGGCGTGGACTACGTGCCCACGAACAAGTACATCCTCTGGGGCCACCACTTCACCTCGGTGGCCGGCGCCGCGCCCATCGTGGGGCCCGCCATCGCCGTCATCTGGGGCTGGCTGCCCGCCTTCCTCTGGGTGACCATCGGCACCGTCTTCTTCGCCGGCATCCACGACTTCGGCGCGCTGTGGGCCTCCTCCCGGCACCAGGGCAAGTCCATCGGCTCGCTCTCCGGCAAGTACATCGGCCACCGCGGCCGGAACCTGTTCCTGGTCGTCATCTTCCTGGTGCTGCTCATGGTCAACGCCGCGTTCGCCGTGGTCATCGCCGGCCTGCTCACCGGGACCCCCACCGCGGTCATCCCCACGTGGGGCGCGATCGTCGTCGCCCTGCTCATCGGCCAGGCCATCTACCGGTTCAAGTGGAACCTCCCGCTCGTGTCCGTGGTCGGGGTCGTCGCCCTCTACTCCCTGATCCTGATCGGCGACCGGTTCCCCGTGGTGCTGCCGGAGACGATCCTCGGTCTCTCCGCCACCGCCTTCTGGATCGTGGTCCTGTTCCTCTACGCGGGCATCGCCTCGGTCCTGCCCGTGTGGATGCTCCTCCAGCCGCGCGACTACATCAACGGTCTCCAGCTGTTCATCGCCCTGGGCATCCTCTACGGCGCGGTCCTCATCTCCGCCCCGACCGTGGTGGCCCCGGCCTTCAACGACGCCGTGCCCGAGGGCACGCCCAGCCTCGTCCCGCTGCTGTTCGTCACCATCGCGTGCGGGGCGATCTCCGGCTTCCACGGCATCGTCGCCTCCGGCACCTCCTCCAAGCAGCTGGACAAGGAGACGGACGCCCGCTTCGTCGGCTACTTCGGGGCAGTGGGCGAGGGCCTGCTCGCCCTGGGCGCGATCATCGCCACGACCGCCGGCTTCCGCACGATCGCGGAGTGGGAGGAGATCTACACCGCGTTCGGCCAGGGCGGGGTGACCGCCTTCGTGCAGGGCGGCGGCGCCATCGTCAACGGCGGCCTGGGCATCCCGGTCGGCCTGAGCGCCACCATCCTGGCGACCATGGCCGTCCTGTTCGCGGCCACGACCATGGACACCGGCATCCGCCTGCAGCGTTTCGTGGTGCAGGAGGCGGCGCACATCATCGGCGTCAACGTCAACAAGGCGATCGCCACCGTCATCGTGCTGGCCGTGGCCATGGGCCTGACCTTCGGGGCCGGCGCGGACGGCTCCGGCGGCCTGCTGATCTGGCCGCTGTTCGGCACCACGAACCAGCTGCTGGCCGGTCTGACGCTGTCGATGGTCGCGGTGATCCTGCTGCGCAAGGGCCGTCCTGTGCTCCCCGTGCTGTTGCCGCTGCTGTTCCTCCTGGTGATGTCCGTCTACGCGCTCATCGTGCAGATGAGGCAGTTCTACGACACCCAGAACTGGTTCCTGCTCGTGCTGGACGTCATCATTCTCATCGCGGCCGTGTGGGTCATCTTCGAGTCCTTCATCGCCATGAACCAGGCCCGCAAGAACCCGCCGGAGCTGGACGAGGACGCGCGCGTGGCCGCCGAACCGGGGAAGCGCTCCTCCCGGTGAACCGGTGACGGTCCTCGACCGGCTGCACACCGTGCAGGCCCGCCTCCGGGCGGGCCTGCACGAGTTCTACGTGGCGCCCTACCGGCGCACCTTCGCCCGCGCCCAGCGCGACGAGGAGGACCTGTTCATGATGCTGGTCCTCTCCGAGGCGCTGGGGGTGCCCAACCCCGCCAGCTACTACACGGTGGAGCTGCTGCCCGTGGTCTACGACCGGTTCCACGACTGGCACCGGAGGATGGGCCTGGAGCGCTCGCCCCTGGAGCACATCTCATGCTGCTAGAACTGGCCGCCGACCGGCGGGTGCTGTTCGTGGGCGGCAAGGGCGGTGTCGGCAAGACCGCGGTGGCCTCCGCCACAGCCCTCGCCCAGGCCCGCGCCGGCCGGCGGGTGCTCGTGGTCTCCACCGACCCCGCCCACAACCTCGGGCACCTGTGGGACCGCACCGTGGGGGACCGGATCACCCCGCTCGCCCGCGATCTCGGCGGGGACACCGGCGGTCCTGCCGGCGGCGGCCCCGGGGGCGCCGTCGCTCCCGGCGGCGTCCTGGACGGCATCGAGGTGGACCCGGTCGCCACCACGGACGCCCACCTCGCGGCCGTGGGCGCCACGATCCGCCGGCTGATGCCCGAGCACCTCGCCGGCGAGGTCGACAAGCACATGCGGCTCGCCCGCGACTCCCCGGGCACCCACGAGTCCGCCGTGCTCGAGCGCATCGCCGAGCTCGTGGAGCTCGGCCTGCGGGACTACGACCTCGTGGTCTTCGACACCGCCCCGTCCGGGCACACCGCTCGCCTCATGGCCCTGCCGGAGATCATGTCCGCCTGGACCGAGGGGCTGCTGCGGCGCCGCGGCCGGGCCGAGCGCTTCGGCGCCGCCCTGCGCGGGCTCGAGGACCGGGACGCCGCGGAGGACGTCGTGGGCACGGAGCGGCCCCGGGACCCGCGCGAGGAGCGCGACCTCGAGATCCGCCGGGTGCTGCTGCGCCGGCGCGAGCGCTTCGAGGCGCTGCGCGAGGTCCTCGTGGACCGGCGGCGCTGCGCCTTCGTCATCGTCCTGGCCGCGGAACGGCTCCCCGTCCTCGAGACGGTCGAGCTGCACGAGCAGCTCGTGCGCGCCGGGGTCGACGTGGGGGCGCTCGTGGTGAACAAGCGGTCCCCCGCCGACGCCGGCGACTTCCTCGCCGAGCGCCGCCGCCTCGAGGAGGTGCACCTGGCCACCCTCCGCGAGGCGCTGCCGGACGTCCCGCTGCTGCAGGTGCCCCTGCTGCCCGGCGACGTCGTGGGGGAGGAGGCCCTCGAACGATTCGGGGCCGTGCTCGCCCAGGCGGATGTCAGGGCCCCGTGACACCCTGGATGTCATGACCTCCACCCCGGACGGGCAAGGACGGGCGGGCCCCTGGCTGCTGGCCGGGATCGCCGCTACCTCCGTGGCCGTGGGACTGGCCGAGCTGCTCGCGTGGGTGACCGGACCGGTCGGGGCGCCCCTGACCGCTGTGGGCGGCGTGATCGTGGACGGCGTGCCGGCCCCGGTCAAGGACGCCGCCATCGCCCTGTTCGGCACCGCCGACAAGCTCGTGCTCCTGCTCGTCATGGCGGCCGGTCTGCTGGGCCTCGGCGCGGCCGTCGGCGCGGCGCAGCGCCGCCGCCCACCACTGGGCACGGGCCTGCTCGGGGCCCTGGGGCTCGTGGGCCTGCTCGCCGTGCTCACGAGGGCCGGGGTGTCCGTGGCGGACACGGTCCCGGTCGTCGTCGGCACGGGCGCCGGTACGGTCTGCCTGACGCTGCTCACCCGGTCGGCCACGGCCGGTGAACATGCCGACGAGGGCATGGATCGCCGGGGCTTCGTCACCGTCGCCGCGGCCGTGGCGGTGCTCGGCGCGGCGGCCGGGGTGGCCGGGCGCTGGGCGTCGTCGGCTGCGGCCCGGGTTCCCGCGGCCCGGGAGGCCCTGCGGATACCGCCCCCGGTGGTCGAGGACCCGATACCGCCGCGCGCCGACCTGGGCGTCGAGGGCGTGGAGCCCTGGCTGACCCCCGCCGACGACTTCTACCGCATCGACACCGCCCTGACCGTTCCGCGCATCGACGTGGCGGACTGGCGGCTGCGGATCCACGGCATGGTGGACCGCGAGATCGAGCTGGGCTTCGAGGACCTGACGGCACGCCCGCTCGTGGAGCACGTGCTGACCCTGGCCTGCGTGTCCAACCCGGTGGGCGGGGACCTCGTGGGCAACGCCGTGTGGACCGGGGTGCCGATCCGCGACCTGCTGGCCGAGGCCGGAACACATGCCGATGCCGACATGGTTCTCTCGACCTCCCAGGACGGCTTCACGGCCGGCACCCCGCTGTCCGCCCTGACGGACCCGGACCGGGAGTCGCTGCTGGCCGTGACCATGAACGGTGAACCCCTGCCGTTCCAGCACGGCTACCCCGTGCGGATGGTGGTGCCGGGCCTCTACGGCTACGTCTCGGCCACGAAGTGGGTCGTGGACCTCGAGGTCACCCGGTTCGACCGCGCGCAGGCCTACTGGACGACGCGGGGGTGGTCGGCGCGCGGGCCGGTCAAGCTGTCCTCGCGCATCGAGGTCCCGGCGGACGGGGGCCGGGTGGACCGCGGCGCGGTGGTCGTCGCGGGCACGGCCTGGGCCCAGCACACCGGGATCGCTGCCGTCCAGGTCAGCGTGGACGGCGGACCGTGGCGGGACGCGGAGCTCGGCGCGGTCACCTCGGAGGACACGTGGCGGCAGTGGGTGCTGCGCCCGTCCGGTCTGGGGCCCGGGCAGCACACGGTCCGGGTGCGGGCGGTGGACACGCAGGGGACCGTGCAGACCGCGGAGGAGGCGCCGCCGGCGCCGGACGGCGCCACGGGCCTGCACGAGCGGGTGTTCACGGTCGCCTGACCTCCGGCGGCACCCCGCACTCCGGGTCCAGCGCGGAACACCGCGGCCGACGTCGTCGTCACGGAGGACGGGCAGCGCTGGGCCGCCGCGCAGCAGGTCGTCGTCGCTCCGGACGCCGGGCAGGTCGTCGGGCGGCGCTCGGGCTTCCTGCGCGGGCCCCGGGGGGCGCACGGCTAGCGCACGCCCCCGGGGCCCGGTCAGCGGCCGAAGAGGACCTTGGCCTCGTCCCAGCGGTGCTGGGGGACGGTCTTGAGTCCGGCGAGGGCGTCCTCGAAGGGGACGCGGACCATGTCGGTGCCGCGGATGGCGACCATCTTCCCCCACTGCTTGGCGTGGACGAGGTCGACCACGGCCAGGCCGTAGCGGGTGGCCAGGACCCGGTCGAAGCCGGTGGGGGCCCCGCCGCGCTGGATGTGGCCCAGGATGGTGTTGCGGGTCTCGATGCCGGTGCGCGCCTCGATCTGCTCGGTGACGTGCTCCCCGACCCCGCCCAGGCGGGGCCGGCCGGAGGCCTCGGTGCCCCTGCCGGCCACGACGTCGTCGGCGCCCTCGGGGATGAAGCCCTCGGCCACGACGACCAGCGGGGAGCGGCCGCGGTCGTGGACCTCGCTCACCCAGGCGCAGACCTGGTCCATGGAGACCTGCTGCTCGGGGATCAGCACGGCGTGGGCCCCGGCCGACATCCCGGAGTGCAGGGCGATCCAGCCGACGTGGCGGCCCATGACCTCCGCGACCATGGCCCGGTGGTGGGACTCCCCGGTGGTGCGCAGCCGGTCCATGGCGTCGGTGGCGATGGACACGGCGGTGTCGAAGCCGAAGGTGTAGTCGGTGGCCTGCAGGTCGTTGTCGATGGTCTTGGGGACCCCGACCACGGGCAGCCCGGCCTCGGCCAGGCGCTTGGCCCCGGCCAGGGTGCCCTCCCCGCCGACGGCGACGATCGCGTCGATGTGGTGGCGCTCGAGCATGACCGCGATCTTCTCGGGGCCGCCGCCGGGGCCCTCGTAGGGGTTGGTGCGGGAGGTGCCCAGGATGGTCCCGCCCTCCCGGGCCAGGCCGCGGACCCGGGTGCGGGGCAGGTCCATGATGTCGCCGTCCACGACCCCGCGCCAGCCGTCGCGGAAGCCCACGAACTCGTGGCCGTAGGTCTTGATCCCGTGCAGCACCGCCCCGCGGATCACGGCGTTGAGGCCGGGGCAGTCCCCGCCGCTGGTCAGCAGTCCGATCTTCATCCGTGCAGTCTCCTGGGGTCTCGAGGCGTGAGGG
>NZ_JBISWL010000129.1:0-75254 GCF_044462265.1 Kocuria rhizosphaerae | reverse complement strand
GATCCGCAGGGGCGTGAGCACGGGGTGGTGGTATTGGCGGGGGTAGGTCACGTGCATCCGCCCGGCCGGTGAGGTCCACTCCAGTACGCCCTCCGGGCACCGGGGGTCCCGCCGGTCGCGGTGGCTGACCGTCCAGGGGCCCAGCGGCCCGTGTCGGTGCTTGAGCAGGTGGTGGTGGCGGCACAGGTGCGCCAGGTTGCCCGCCGCGGTCGCCCCTCCCTGGGCCCACGCGACCGTGTGGTCGAGGTCGCAGCGTTCGGCGCTGCGGCGGCAGCCGGGGAACCGGCAGGTTTCGTCCCGGTGGCGCAGCCGGCGCTTGAGGTCGGCCGGGACCGCGTAGGTGGCCCGGTCGTACTCCAGGACCGTGCCGGTCACCGGGTCGGTCAGCACCCGGGACCAGGAGGGGGCGGCCACCGCGATCCGGGCGGCCAGCTCCAGCGGGATCGGGCCGTACCCGGCCAGCTCCGCGCACCCTCCGGCGGCGGGCAGCCCCGCCGGGGGCGCCCCGGGCCCGGTGGTGTGGGCGAGCAGGGCCAGGGCCGGGACGGTGACGGCGACCTGGCCGCGGATCCCCCGCAGGTCGGCGGGCCACTGGGGCGGCTCTCCCGTCAGCAGCAGGTCCGCCAGCACGTCCGCCTGCACCTGGGCGCAGGTGCGCCGATCACGCTCACTGCCGCCCGGGCCGCGGTCCGGGTCGGTCCCCGGCAGGCACCCTGCCGGGCCCGGGGTGCCGGCGGGGCCGGCACGCCGGGCCAGGGAGGCCAGCCGGTCGCGGGCGGCGTAGGCGGTGGCGGCGTCCAGCAGCGCGCACACCCTCGCCATCCCGTTCTCGCCCGGTTCCACCCACACCCGCCGATCGGCCAGGGCCTGGCGGTGACGCTGTTCCTCGGTGTTCCGCAGCAGCTCCTCCCGCCGCCGCCGGGCCAGCGCGCGCAGCTGGGCGGCCGTGCTCTGGGGGGCTGCGCGCAGCAGGTCCTCGGCCAGCTGCCGCACCGCCTCCACCGGGGGCCGCGGCTCCGGCGGAGGGCGCAGCTCGCTGCCCAGCAGCTCGATCCACGTCTCCACGACGACCTCGGCCTGCTTGCCCCCGATCACCCCGTCCTCCAGGGCGGTGAGCACCTCGGGCAGGGACCCGGCCAGGCCGATGGCCTGCTCCACGCGGCGCACCGCCGTGACCGCCGGCAGGCGCAGCACCGGGCCGATCTCCGCGGCCACCTCCAGCAGGCTGCGGCTCTCCAGCAGCTGCCGACCGCACCGCCGGGAACGTGCGTTCAGCCAGCGCACCAGCACCGCCCGCCGCTGCTCGTGGGCCTCCTCCTGGAGCCGCCACATCCGGTGGATCCCCCGCAGCTGCCGTCCCGCCGCGGCCGCCTCCGCCCGGGCATCACCGGCCAGCTCTCCCACCGCCCGGGCGTAGTCCCGCTCCAGGGCGTCCAGGTCCGTGTCCTCCCGCAGCATCTCCTCCAGGGACCGCGGATCCTCCGGGAACCTCGGATCACCCGGGAACGGCGGATCGTCCGGGAACCACGGATCATCGGGCCAGGTGGTCATGACTCCAGGATCCCCGCCACCTCCGACACGCTAAGCAGCGGCGCAGACCACCTCGGCCACGTGCCGGACCGGGCCTTCCCCGGGCTGGGCCGGGGCGCGGACCGGGAGCACCCCGGAGGCCCCGGCGTCGTCGGGGCGGGCGCGTGGCCGTGCGGCGGACATCGGGCCCGGCCTTGTCGGACGGGGGAGCACATCAAAGGGAACGGCCCGCACCGGTGTCTCGGCGCGGGCAGTCCGTCGTTCCGGCACCTGGCCACCGGGAGTGGAGCCGGTCACTCGAGGCCGTCCCCAGGATCGCGTTCGTGGGGCGGCTCAGTCGCGGGGCGGGCGGTTCGAGCCGGGGGTGTCGTCGTTGTGCCCGTCGGAGCTGCCCGCTGAGGAACCGTCCGAGGGACCCGCGCCGCCCGGCCGGTCGTCGGGCCCGGCCGCGCCGCCGTTGCGTCGCAGCTCCTCCTCCCACCGGCGCAGCTTCTCCGCCTGCTCCTGCTGCCGCCGGCGCTCCTCGAGGTTGCGCAGGAACTGCGGATCGTCGTCGGGTCCCTTGCCGCGCACGGGTCCGGTCGTCCCGGCCGTGCCCTTGGGCCGGCCCAGGAACAGCCACAGGACCGCCCCGAGGACGGGCAGGAGGACGATCACCGCGATCCAGGCGCCCTTGCGCAGCCCACGGATCTCGGCGCTGTCGGTCCGAGCGCACTCGATGAGGGAGTAGACGATGACGCCCACCGCCAGTGCGGCCGCCGCGATGATGAAAATGGCTCTGCCCATGCCGACAATCGTAGGGGAGTTGCCTGGACGTCGGCTCAGCGCCGGGGAAGCGCTGCCGGGGGAGCGGGGAGCCCGGCCGCGCCGGTAGAATGACGGGGTGAAATTCCTGACGTACTCACTGCTCCGCCTCTCGGTCCTCGTGCTGGCCTTCCTGCTCAGCGTCTGGCTGGGGGTGGGGCTGGTCCTGGCGGGGATCGCCGCCGTGGTGATCTCCTTCGCGGTCTCCTACCTCTTCTTCCCCCGTCTGCACCGGGCGGCCGGGGAGGAGCTGCACGGCTGGATCTCCCGCTCGCCCCGCCCGCGCAACCGCCAGGCGCTCGAGGACCAGGAGATCGAGGACGCCTACGTCGAGCGCTCCCTGCGCGAGGAGGGCCGCGAGGTCTGAGACCTCAGGCGGACCTCACGGCCACTGCCGCAGCAGCACCGCGAGCAGGAAGAGCACGGCCCAGCCCACGTTCAGCACCCCGCACTGGCGGAGCACGGGGATCAGCTGGCGGCGGTCCTGCACCCTCAGCACCGTGGCGACGGGCGGCAGTGCCAGCGGCACGAGCAGCAGCACGATCAGCATCCACGGGTTGTAGGGCACGAGGAACAGCACCAGCAGCAGCGCGACCGCGATCTCCGCGGCGAAGACGACGCGGGCCGACGGATCGCCCAGCCGGACGGCCAGGGTCCGCTTGCCGGCCTCCCGGTCCCCGGGCAGGTCCCGAACGTTGTTGGCCATCAGGAGGGCCATGGCGATCAGGCCGGTGGCGAGGGCCGCGATCCACGCCTCGAGGTTGAGGGTCCCGGCCTGCGTGAGCGTGGTCCCGAGGACGGCCACGAGCCCGAAGTAGACGAAGACGAACAGGTCCCCCAGCCCCAGGTAGCCGTACGGCATCCTGCCCCCCGTGTAGCCCCAGGCCGCGAGCACCGCGGAGAGGCCGATCGGGATGAACCACCACTGGCGGCTCAGCACGATGAGCACCGCGCCGGCCACGGCGGCCAGGCCGAAGCACACGAATGCCGCCGCCTTGACGTGTCCGGGCCGGGCCGCTCCGGAGCCGGTCAGGCGCAGGGGACCCACCCGGTCGTCGTCGGTGCCCCGGATGCCGTCGGAGTAGTCGTTCGCGTAGTTGACGCCGATCTGCAGGAGCAGCGCCACGGCCAGGGCCAGGGCCGCGCGCACGGCGTCGAAGGAGTGCAGGGACTGGGCGGCGGCGGAGCCGGCGACGACGGGAGCCAGGGCCATGGGGAGCGTCCGCAACCGGGCCCCCTCGATCCACTGGGCTGGCGTGGCCACGGGCTACCTCCGTCAAGAACGACTCGCGCGGGATGCGGCCCGGTGGGGGACCGGAACCGCAAGCCATTCTGCCACGGCCCCCGTGCACCTCCGGCTCAGGTCAGGAGGCGGGCGACCGCGGCCCGGTCCGGCTTGCCGGTGGGCAGCAGCGGCAGCTCGTCGGGCCACGCCCAGCGCCTCGGGACCGCCGCGGCACCGTGCTCGGCGCGCACCGCGTCCGCGAGCTCGACGCGCAGTCCCTCCCGGTCGGTGCCCGCCGCGGCCACGACGGCCGCGGCCACCGCCTCCCCCCACTCCTCGTCCGGCACCCCCAGCACCAGGGCCTGGCGCACGGCCGGGTGCCGGGTGAGCACCCCGGTGACCAGGCCGGCGGAGATCTTGACCGCGCCCGTGTTCACGACGTCGTCGGCGCGGCCGTGCACGGTGAGCACGCCCTCCGCGGAGAGCTCTCCCACGTCGTCCGTCCGGTACCAGCGGGTTCCCGCGACCTCCCGGAAGTGCCGGGCCGTCTGCTCCGGGTCCCCGGCGTAGCCCGCGGCGACGACGTCGCCGCCGAGCCAGATCCGGCCCGGTCCGGCCGGGCCGCCGACCCCGGCCCGCGGGGCGTCGTCGTCGCCCCCTGCCGTCCCGACGTGCACGGACACGCCGTTGAGGGGGACGCCGTCGTAGACGCACCCGCCGCACGTCTCGGACATCCCGTAGGTCGTCACGACCCGCACGTCCGCGTCCCGGGCCGCTCCGAGCAGCCGCGGGGAGGGCGCGGAGCCGCCGAGGAGGACGGCGTGGAAGCTCTTCAGCGCGGACACCGCGTCCCCGTTGCGCACACCGGTCTCCGGTTCGAGGATCCGCTGGAGCTGGGTGGGCACGAGCGAGGTGAAGCGCACGGGGTCCTTCAGCTCCTCCGCCGCGGTCGCGAACGCCTCCGGTGTGAAGCGGGCCGCCGGGTCCATGACCTCCGGGACGGTGCCCGCGTACAGGGAGCGCACGAGCACCTGCAGTCCGGCGATGTGGTGGGCGGGCAGGGCGAGCAGCCACTGGCCCACCCCGCCCGTGCGCACCGCGGTGGCCATCGACGACGCCGCGAGGGCGTCGCGCGTGAGCACCGTGCGCTTCGCGCGGCCGGTGGACCCGGACGTGCGCACCACCACGGCGGGACCGGCCCGGCCCAGCACGCGGGTCAGCTCCGGGAACAGGCTCAGCGGGTCCCCGGGCACGGGGCCGTCGAGGACCACGGCGTCGTCGGGCACGATCAGCTCGGCCATCGCGGCCACCGCCCTAGAAGTAGTAGGGGAAGGGCGACCAGTCCGGGTCCCGCTTGCCGAGGAACGCGTCCCGGCCCTCGACGGCCTCGTCGGTCATGTACCCCATGCGTGTCGCCTCGCCCGCGAAGACCTGCTGGCCGGCCATCCCGTCGTCCGGGAGGTTGAACGCGAACTTCAGCATCCGGACCGCCTGCGGGGACTGGCCCGCGACGTCCCGCGCGTACCCGATCGCGGTCTCCTCCAGTTCGGCGTGCGGGACGACGGCGTTGACCGCGCCCATCTCGAGCATCCGCTGCGCGTCGTACTCCCGGGCGAGGAAGAAGATCTCCCGGGCGAGCTTCTGGCCGACCTGGCGGGCCAGCAGCGCGGAGCCGTAGCCGGCGTCGAAGGAGCCCACGGTGGCGTCCGTCTGCTTGAACATCCCGTGCTCCCGGGAGGCGATCGTCAGGTCGCAGACCACGTGCAACGAGTGCCCGCCGCCGGCCGCCCAGCCGGGGACGGCCGCGACCACGACCTTCGGCATCGTGCGGATCAGGCGCTGCACCTCCAGGATGTGCAGGCGCCCGGCGCGGGCCGGGTCGATGCTGTCGGCGGTCTCGCCCTCCGCGTAGCGGTAGCCGTCGCGACCGCGGATGCGCTGGTCCCCGCCCGAGCAGAACGCCCAGCCGCCGTCCCGCGGGGACGGGCCGTTGCCGGTGAGGATCACGGTGCCCACGTCGGAGCTCATCCTCGCGTGGTCGAGCGTGCGGTAGAGCTCGTCGACCGTGGACGGGCGGAAGGCGTTGCGCACCTCCGGGCGGTCGAAGGCGATCCGTACCCACGGCAGGTCCCGGACGACCGCGCCGTCCGGGTCCCGCTGCACGCCGCGGTGGTAGGTGAGGTCCTGGAGGTCCCCGAAGCCCTCGACCGTGCGCCACTGCACGGGGTCGAAGAGCTCCGAGACCTGCTCGGGGAGCACATTGCCGGAGGTCGGGGTGGTGTCAGTCACGGCTCCGAGTCTACGTGGGGCGCACCGCGGAGCCGGATCCCGGAGCTGCCGCGGCGGGGGCTGTTCCTCGGCTGGGTGCCGACGACGCCGACGGCCTGCGCTCATCGTGCAGGACGACCGGTTCCGCGACACCGACCCGGTGGCGGAGCTCCCCTGGACGACGGTCGGCGTGGACGCTCCGCTGCCGCGGATTCCCGTTCGGGTGGACAGCATGACGGCCATCCGGCAGGACAGCTTCATCATGGTCGACGAGCTGAGCACGGCGCCGCGGGGGGCGCAGGTGCCGGGACGTGTCTAAGCTCGGAGGATGGCTGACTTCCGGACGAGCACCCTGCACACGACCCCCGTCGGGGACCGCGGCGACCGCGTCGTCTTCCTGCACGGCCTGTTCGGCCGGGGCAAGAACTTCGCCCGGATCGCCAAGGACCTTCTGCCCGACCACCGGAGCCTGCTGGTGGACCTGCCCAACCACGGACGCTCCGCGTGGACCGACTCGGTGGACTACCGGCAGATGGCCGACTCCGTGGCCGAGACCCTCCGGGGAGACTTCGCCGCGGAGGGACCGGTCGCGGTCGTGGGGCACTCCCTCGGCGGCAAGGTGGCCATGGTGCTGGCGCTGCGCCACCCGGACCTCGTCTCCCGGCTCGTCGTGGTGGACATCGCGCCCACCCGGACCGGGGGCGGCGAGGGCGAGTTCGCCCACCTGCTGGACAGCCTCGCGGCCGTGGACCTGACGGCCGCCGAACGGCGCTCGGACGTGGGCAAGGCCCTCGAGGAGCCCATCCCTCAGGACACCACCCGGAGCTTCCTGCTGCAGAACCTGCGCAGCGGGGAGGACGGGCTGTCGTGGGAGCCGAACCTCGAGCTGCTCCGGTCGAGCCTGGACGCCGTCGGCGGCTTCCCGGACACCGGCGACGCCGTCTACGAGGGGCCGGTCCTCTGGGTGGCCGGTGGGCGCTCGGACTACGTCCGCGACGAGCACGCACCCCTCATGCGCAGGCTGTTCCCGAGGGCGCACCGGGTGACGATCCGCGAGGCCGGCCACTGGGTCCACTCGCAGGAGCCGGAGAAGTTCACCGAGGTGCTGCGCGGGTTCCTGGCCCACACCGAGACGTAGCCCGCGCGCGGGGTGTGTCCGTTCCGGGCGGCGGGTGCAGCACCCGCCGCGGAGGGGGCCCGCAGGAGTGCCAGACTGGACACCGTGACCTCGGCACCCTTCGACCTCGACCGGATCGGCGCCGGCCTGACCGTCGCCGGCGTGCTCGGCGAGCTCCGGAACGCCCTGGCGGGCGGGGCGGCCGTGGTGCAGGCCCCGCCCGGCACGGGCAAGACCACGCTGGTGCCACCGCTGCTGGCGGATCACCTGCACGAACGCCGTGCCGGCGGCGTGAGGGGTCCCGCCCGGGTCGTCGTCACGCAGCCCCGCCGGGTCGCCGTCCGGTCGGCCGCCCGCCGGCTCGCGCACCTGACCGGGACCCGGGTGGGGGAGCTCGTGGGCCACACGGTGCGCGGGGACCGGCGCGCCGGTCCCGACACGCTCGTGGAGTTCGTCACGCCGGGGATCCTGCTGCGCCGGCTCCTGCGCGACCCCGAGCTGCCCGGGGTGGGCGCGGTCGTCCTCGACGAGGTGCACGAGCGCGGCCTGGAGACCGATCTGCTGGTGGGCCTGCTCGCCGAGGTGCGGCAGCTGCGCGAGGACCTCGTGCTCGTGGCCATGTCCGCGACCCTCGACGCCCCGCGCTTCGCGGACCTGCTCGGGGGCCCCGGCCCCGCACCCGTGGTGGAGAGTCCCGCCGTCCTGCACCCCCTCACCGTCCGGTGGGCCCCGCCACCCGGGCGACGCACCGACGAGCGCGGCGTGACGCGGGAGTTCCTCGACCACGTCGCCCGCGTCGCGGCCGGCGCCCACGCGGAGGCGCTGGCCCGGGAGCCGACGGCTGACGCCCTGGTCTTCGTCCCGGGCGCGTGGGAGGTCGCCGAGGTCGCCCGCCGGCTGCGGCGGCACGGGGCCGGGAGCGAGGTCCTCGAGCTGCACGGGCGGATCGGCCCCGCCGAGCAGGACCGCGCGACCTCGGGCCGCGACGCCGGCGACCCGCCGCGCGTCGTCGTCTCGACGTCCCTCGCCGAGTCCTCGCTGACCGTCCCGGGAGTGCGGCTCGTCGTGGACTCGGGGCTCTCCCGCGAGCCCCGCCGCGACGCGGGCCGGGGCATGACCGGCCTGGTCACCGTCGCCGCGGCGCGTGCATCGGCCGAGCAGCGGGCGGGCAGGGCGGCCCGGCAGGGTCCGGGGGAGGTGGTGCGCTGCTACGACGAGCGGACGTGGGCGGCGATGCCGGCCCACCCCGCCCCCGAGCTGGCGGCGGCCGACCTCACCGGAGCGGCGCTGCTGCTCGCGTGCTGGGGCACGCCCGGGGGGCGGGGACTGGCCCTGCCCGACCCGCTGCCGTCGGCGGCGCTCGCCGACGCCGAGCAGGTGCTGCACGACATCGGCGCGATCGACGACGAGGGACGGGTCACCGCGACCGGCCGCCGGCTCGCGGAGGTGCCGGTCGAGCCCCGCCTGGCGCGCGGCCTGCTGGAGGGCGCCCGCGCCGTCGGCGCCCGTGCCGCGGCCGAGGTCGTCGCCGTGGTCTCGGACGACCACCGCCCGCCCGGCGGGGACCTCGCGCGTCTGCTCGTGGACCTCCGCGCCGGCCGCGCTCCCGGCGCCCGGCGCTGGGCGGAGGAGGCGCGGCGGCTGCGCGGCTGCACGGACGAGCCACGGGGCGCGGCCGAGCCGCACGAGATCCCGGAGGACCTCGTGACAGGGGCCGTCGTGGCCCTCGCCCTGCCGGAGCGGATCGCCCGGCGCGCGGGGGACACCTGGCTGCTGGCCTCCGGGACCCGCGCCGGGCTGCCCGCCGGCAGCGCCCTGGCCGGACACGAGTGGCTCGCCGTCGCGGACGTCACCCGCGGGGGCGGCCGGGCCGCCGCCGGCACCGGTGCCGTGATCCGCGCGGCGGCGGCGATCGACCGGGACGTCGCCGAGCGGTGCGCCGAGCCGCTGCTGCGCGACGAGGTTCGCACCCGCTTCGCGGGCGGTCGGATCGGTGCCAGGCGGGTCCGCTCCCTCGGGGCCATCGAGCTGTCCTCGACCCCGACGACCCCGGAGCCGGGGCCCGCCCGCCGCGCCGTGCGGGACGCCGTGGCGGAGCAAGGCCTCGACCTGGTCGGCTGGTCCGAGCCGGCGGACCGGCTGCGCCGGCGACTGGCAATCCTCCACCACCACCTCGGCGCACCCTGGCCCGAGGTCTCCGACGACGCCCTGCTGGCCCGGCTCGAGGAGTGGCTGGCCCCCGAGCTGGACGCCCTCGCCGCGGGCGCCCGCGGCGCCGACCTGACCGCGCCGCTGCGGCGGCTGCTCCCCTGGCCGGAGGCCGCCCGGCTGGACGAGCTCGCGCCCGAGCGACTGGCCGTGCCCAGCGGCTCGTCGGCGGCCGTCCACTACCCGGCCCCCGACGACCCGGCGGCACCTCCCGTCGTGCGCGTCAAGCTGCAGGAGTGCTTCGGATGGGCGGCGTCCCCCGCGGTGGCCGGGGGCCGGGCCCCGGTGATCTTCCACCTGCTCTCCCCGGCCGGGCGCCCCCTGGCGGTCACCGCGGACCTCGCGTCCTTCTGGTCCGGGCCCTACGCCCAGGTCCGGGCCGAGATGCGCGGCCGCTACCCCAAGCACCCCTGGCCCGAGGACCCCTGGACCGCTCCTGCGACGGCCCGCACCACGCGCCGGGCCTGAAGCCCGTGGGCGTGGCGCCCGGCTCGCGGTGGCGCCCGGCACGCCGCCCCCGGCGCGAATGACGGCCAGGTGGCGCTCGGATGTGATCTGGGTTACGGTGGAGTCACCGCACCTGCCGCGCGTGCCGATCGGGCACGCACGGGACCGGCTCGCCCACCTCGCGAGCACCGGCCCGAGGCACGCACCGGACGGACCCCCGCGACGCGATCGTTCCCGCGGTTCCGCCACCGGTCACGGTTCCGCTGTCCGCATCCCGCCCTCCCGCGGGAGCCCGGCACGTCTTTGCACCGCAGCCCGCTGCGCCACACCGAACAGGTATCCACTCATGACCGCCACCTCCATCGAGCCCGCCTCGACCGAGTCCATGTCCACGACCCCCAGCACCTCCTCCCTCCCGATCGTCCCGCAGGTCGCCGCCCCGGAGATCGGCCCGGAGCTCGCCCGCTCCTGGCTGCTCGTCAACGGCGCCCAGCCGGAGCGCTTCGCGGCCGCGAAGGCGAGCGCGGCCGACGTCGTCGTCCTGGACATCGAGGACGCCGTGGCGCCCAAGGACAAGGCGCAGGCCCGCCACAACGTCGTCACCTGGCTGGAGGCGCAGGACGAGCACGGCACGCGGAACCGTGCGTGGGTGCGGATCAACGGCTTCGGCACCCAGTGGTGGGAGGAGGACCTGCGCGCCCTCGCCGGGGTGCGCGGCCTGGACGGGGTCATGCTCGCCATGGTGGAGTCCCCCGAGCACGTCACGCGCACCGCGCAGCTGCTCAAGGACACGAGGATCGTGGCGCTCGTGGAGACGGCCCGCGGCGTGCAGCACCTTCAGGCGATCGCCGGCGCCCGCTCCACGTACCGGCTCGGCTTCGGGCTCGGCGACTTCCGCCGCGACACGGGCTTCGGGGAGAGCCCGATGACCCTGGCCTACACCCGGTCGCAGTTCACCATCGCCTCCCGGGCCGCGAACCTGCCCGGCCCCATCGACGGCCCGGCCGTCGGCGCGCTGGGCGCGAAGCTGGCGGAGGCCACGGGCGTGACCCTCGAGTTCGGCATGACCGGCAAGCTGTGTCTCATGCCCGAGCAGACCGCCGCGGTCAACGAGGGGCTCAGCCCGTCGCTGTCCGAGCTGTCATGGGCCACGGAGTTCCTCCAGGAGTTCGACGCCGACGGCGGGGAGATCCGCAACGGCTCCGACCTGCCCCGGCTCGCGCGGGCCCGGAAGATCCTCGGTCTGGCCAACGCCTTCGGGCTGAGCGTGCCCGAGGGCTACGACGTCCACTTCGAGGCGCCGACCGACACGTACCACTGCTGATCCGGTGGGAAGGGGCCGGTTCCCGGCCCCGCCGCGCGCGGGATCGCACCCCTTGCCCGCGCGTCCGACGGACCGGTGGGCGCCGCGCAGACACGGCGTCCACCGGTTCCGTCGTCGCCGGGCACGGCGGCCGGCCGCGGCCCCTGTCCCCGCCGCCGCGGCGGCACTAGATTTGGGCCCGTGCAGACGACTCCTCCGCAGCCCCCGGCCCGGCGACCGCACCGTCGGCGCTCCGCCGGTGCCCTCTCCCTGGCCCTGAGCGTGGGCCTGCTCGCCGGCAGCTGCTCGGCGCTCCTCCCGGACGACGGCCGGGAATCGGCCGAGGCGTTCGCCGCGGCGCTGTCCTCGGGTGGGCTCGGGCAGCTGGAGCTCGGCGGCGCCGAGGGCCCGGCGGCCCAGGAGGAGTACGAGCGGATCACCGCGGGACTGGGCCGGGCGACGCCGTCGGTGGCCGTCACCGCGGTCGAGGAGACCGCCGAGGAGGAACGCCGCGAGGCCACCCTCTCCTGGACGTGGGACCTGGCCGGCACCGAGCAGGACTGGTCCTACGACGCGACGCTGTCCCTCGTCCGCGGCGACGGCGGGCAGTGGGTGCCCCGGTGGTCGCCGGACCTGGTGCACCCCGCCCTCGAGGAGGGAGAGGCACTCCGGGCCCGCGGCGTGGACGCCGACCGGGGCGACGTCCTCGGCGCCGGCGGCGAGGTCCTCGTGACGGAGCGGCCGGTCCGCAGGCTCGGCGTCGACCGCTCCCTGCTGGAGGGCACCGACCCCGGGGCGGCGGCGCGCGCCCTCGCGGCGGTCGTGGAGCTCGATCCCGCCGCCTACGCCGCGGCCGTCGAGCAGGCCGGTCCCGAGGCCTTCGTCGAGGCGATCACCCTGCGGCAGGAGGACTTCACGGCCCTCGACGCCGGGCGCCTCGAGGCGGTTCCCGGGCTGCGCGTGGTCGAGGACGAGCTGCCGCTGGCGCCCTCCCGCGACTTCGCTCCCGGCGTGCTGGGGAGCGTGTCCGAGGCGACGGCGGAGGACCTGGAGTCCGGTGAGCTCGCCGCCGGGTCGATGGTCGGCCGCGGGGGAGTGCAGGAGCGCTTCGACGACCGGCTTCGCGGCACCCCCGGCGTCGTCGTCGAGGAGGTCCCCGCGGAGGCCGCCGGCGCGTCGCCCGCCGAGCCGCTGTTCGAGGTGGCCCCGGAGGACGGCCGGCCGGTCGAGCTGACCCTGGACCGGGACCTGCAGGCCACCGCCCAGGAGCTGCTGGCCGGGTTCGACTCCCCGTCCTCGATCGTGGCGATCCGTCCCTCCACGGGTGAGCTCGTCGTCGCCGCCGACGGACCGGGCTCCGAGGGGTACCCCACCGGACTGCTCGGGCAGTACGCCCCGGGATCCACCTTCAAGGTGATCACCTCGCTCGGCATGCTGCGGAAGGGTGACACCCCGGCCACCACGGTGCCGTGCCCCCCGTCCATCACCGTCGAAGGCGTGCGCTTCGCCAACGTGGAGTCCTACCCGGCGGAGTTCACCGGCTCGATCCCCCTCACGGACGCGCTCGCCCACTCGTGCAACACGACGTTCATCGGTCAGCACGACCGGATCAGCCAGGCCGAGCTCGCCGAGGCCGCGGCCGCCCTCGGCATCGGCGTGGAGACGGATCTCGGCGTGCCCTCCTTCACCGGCTCCCTCCCCGAGGAGGAGGACCCGGTCCAGCACGCGGCGGCCATGTTCGGCCAGGGCCGCACCCTCGTCTCCCCGCTCGCGATGGCGAACGCCACGGCCTCGGTCGTGGCGGGGCGTCTCGTGGCCCCGAGCGTGGTCGCGACCGAGGGCCTGCTCGACGACGGCGCCACGGCCGGTCCCGCCGGGGCGAAGCCGGTGACCGGGCCGGAGGCGGAGCAGCTGCGCACCATGATGCGGGCGGTCGTCACCTCCGGGCATCTCGCCGACCTCCAGGGGCTGCAGCCGGACACGGCCCTCGGCAAGACCGGCACGGCCGAGTACGGCACCGAGGACCCGCCGCGCACGCACTCCTGGATCGTCGCCGCACACGAGGACCTCGCGGTCGCGGTCTTCGTGGAGGACGGGGACCTGGGCTCGGTCACGGGCGGGCCCGTCGCGCGGGACTTCCTGGCGGCGGCCTCCCGCACCGGCTGACGGGCCGTCGCGGCGGAGGGGACCGGCGGGCGGCCGGCTCCGGCCGTCGGGACTTCCGGCGCGCAACCTCGGCGGCCAGGATGGGGAGGACAGCATCCGCAGTCCAACGCCGAGGAGCTTCCCGTGCCGCAGCCCGTCCCCGTGTCCGCTCACAACACCCGCACCAGGATCGGCGTGGTCGGCGCCGGCTCCGTCGGGTCCTCCCTGGCCTACGCGGCCCTCATCCGGGGGACCGCCCAGGAGGTCGCCCTCTACGACCTGGCGGGGGACCGGGTGCGCGCCGAGGGGCTGGACCTCGCCCACGGCGCGATGTTCACCCCGGCCTCCCGGGTCACGGCCTCCGACGACGTCGCCGTCCTCGCGGACTCGGACGTGGTGTTCGTCACGGCCGGGGCCAAGCAGAAGCCGGGGCAGACCCGGATGGACCTCGCCGGAGCCAATGCGGCCGTCCTCGAGACGCTCATGCCGCGGCTCGTGGAGCAGGCGCCCGAGGCCGTCTTCGTGCTCGTGACCAACCCGTGCGACGTGCTCACGGTGGTCGCGCAGCGGATCACGGGCCTGCCGGCCGGGCGGGTCATGGCCTCGGGCACCGTGCTGGACACCTCGCG
Source organism: Kocuria rhizosphaerae (assembly GCF_044462265.1). Classification (NCBI taxonomy): domain Bacteria; kingdom Bacillati; phylum Actinomycetota; class Actinomycetes; order Micrococcales; family Micrococcaceae; genus Kocuria; species Kocuria rhizosphaerae. The sequence continues at coordinate 61,578 of NZ_JBISWL010000129.1, read as the reverse complement.
GCTGCGGTGGCTGCTGGCCGAGGAGGCCCGGGTGTCCACCGCGAGCGTGCACGCCACGATCGTCGGGGAGCACGGGGACACCGAGTTCCCCCTGTGGTCGAGCGCCAACATCGGGCAGATCCCGCTGCGCGAGTGGACGGTGGACGGGCGCCGGCCCTTCACCGAGGAGCGCCTGGCCGAGGTCGCGGACCGGACGATGAACGCCGCCTACACCGTGATCCGGGGCAAGGGAGCCACCAACCACGCGATCGGTCTCGCGGGGGCGCGCGTGGCCGAGGCCGTGCTGCGGGACGAGCGCACCGTGCTGCCCGTCTCCACGGTCCTGGAGGACTACCGGGGGATCAGCGGCGTGGCCCTCTCCGTGCCCTCGGTCGTGGCGCGGCGCGGCGTCGTCGAGCAGCTGCTGGTGCCCATGGACGAGCGGGAGGTGGCCCTGCTCCGGCGCTCCGCCGAGGCGATCCGGGGGACCCTGGCGTCCATCGGCCGCTGAGCCCCGGCGCCCCGGGAACGCGGAGAGGGCCCGTTCCGGTGCGGAACGGGCCCTCTCACGGGTGACGGGAGGTCAGCGGGTCACGAGACGGCGGACTCCGCCTTCGCCGCCTTCATCTCGTCCTGCGCGGCGTGCGCGAGTTCGGCCGCGGAGTCGAACTCCCGCTCGACCTCGGGGTCGTGCCGGTAGGTGGCGAGGGAGACCGCGACGGCGGCCACCGTGCACACGACGAAGCCGGGGATGATCTCGTAGAGATCGGCCCACGGGGTGACCGTCCACACGAACACGGTCACGGCGCCCAGGGCCATGCCCGTGATGGCGCCGAGGCTCGTGAGCTTGCGCCAGAACAGGGACAGGATCACGATCGGGCCGAACGCGGCGCCGAAGCCGGCCCAGGCGAAGGCCACGAGGCCGAGGATCGTGTTGTTCTGCTGCCACGCGAGCGAGGTCGCCACGAGGGCCACCGCGCCCACGCCGGCACGGCCCAGCCAGACCTGCTTGCGGGCCGAGGGCTCCTCCTTGACGGTGAGCTTGTAGAGGTCCTCCACGAGGGCGGAGGAGGAGACGATCAGCTGCGAGGACACCGTGGACATGATCGCCGCCAGCACGGCCGCGAGGACGAAGCCCGCGATCACCGGGTGGAAGAAGACCTGCGCGAGGTCCAGGAACACGGACTCGGGGTCGGTGGGGGCCTCGTCCGGGCGGTTGCCGTAGTAGGCGATGCCGACCAGGGCCGTGGCGATGCCGCCGATCACGCTGAGCACCATCCAGCCGATGCCGATCCGGCGGCCGTACTTGGCGTCGGAGGGCGAGCGCATCGCCATGAAGCGGACGATGATGTGGGGCTGGCCGAAGTAGCCCAGGCCCCAGGCGAGCGCGGAGACGACGCCGACCACGGTGGCCCCGCGCACGAGGGAGAGGGCGTCGGGGTCCACGGCCGTGATGTTCTCGGCCATCTGCCCGAACCCGCCGACGCCGATGATGCCCACGATGGGCACGAGCAGCAGGGCGGCGAACATCATGACGCCCTGCACGACGTCCGTGTAGGTGGCGCCCAGGAAGCCGCCGAAGAGGGTGTAGCCGATGGTCACGCCGGCGACGAGCAGGAGGCCGGCGTGGTAGGTCGACCCGAAGGAGGACTGGAAGAAGAGCCCGCCCGCGACCATGCCGGAGGAGACGTAGAAGGTGAAGAACACCAGGATGATCACGCCGGCGACGATCCGCAGCATGCGCGAGCCGCCCTTGAGCCGGTTGTCCAGGAAGGACGGGATCGTGATGGAGTTGTGCGATACCTCCGTGTAGGAGCGCAGCCGCGGGGCGATGAACTTCCAGTTCAGCCAGGCGCCGATCGTCAGGCCGATCGCGATCCAGGCCTCGACGAGACCGGAGACGAAGATGGCTCCCGGAAGGCCCATGAGGAGCCAGCCGGACATGTCGGACGCGCCGGCGCTGAGGGCCGCCGTGCCGGGCTTGAGGTTCCGCCCGCCGAGCATGTAGTCGTCGAGATTGTTGGTGCGGCGGTTGGCGTAGAGGCCGATGCCGATCATGGCAGCGAAGTAGATGACGATCGCAACCGTCTGTGCTATCTGCTGGGTCATACTGTCCTTTCCGCCCGGCGCCGCCCGGTGGAGCGCAGCTGCCGGGAGAGGGGTGGAGAACAAAAGATCCCAGCAAACTGTACGCATCTCTCGGGCGTGTTGCCAGTCGAGGGGGCCGTGGGCGGGACCCGGAGCGGCTCCCGCGGGGCCTCGACCGCCCCCTGACCGGGAGTGACGCCGGTGCTCCCGCCGTCCCGGGCGCCCCGGTTCCGCGCCCCGGTTCCGCGCCCCGACCCCGAGCCCCGGCCCCGCGCCGCCCGCTCAGGCGCGGTCGTGGGCCTGCAGGAACTCGTAGACCTCGCGCTCGTCGACGCCCGGGAAGGCGCCCTCCGGCAGGGCCGCGAGCACGTGCGAGTGCGCGCGGGTGTTGGGCCAGGCGTGGCCGGCCCACACGCGGCTGAGCTCCGCCGGGGGACGGCGGCAGCACGAGGGGTCCGGGCAGGTCGAGACGGTGCGGTGCGTGGTGTCCCGGCCGCGGAACCACCGGGCGTCCGTGAACGCGACGCCCACGCCGATGGAGAACGCCCCCTGGCTCGAGAGCTCCGTGCGCGTGGAGCACCAGTAGGTCCCCGAGGGCGTGTCCGTGTACTGGGCGAACGCGGTGAACTGGTTGGGCTGGTCGAAGACCGTGCGCCCGGACCACTTCCGGCACGAGATCTGGCCCTCGATCGCCCCGGTGTGGTCCATGGGGAAGGCCAGCCCGTTGTTCTCGTAGGCCTTGTGGATCACCCCGGAGGAGTGGACCTTGTGGAAGTGCGTGCGGATGCCGAGGTGGCGGGTCGCGAGGTTCGTGAAGCGGTGCCCGGCCGTCTCGTGGGAGACCGCGAACCGGTCCTTGAGGTCCTCGAGGAAGAGGTCCCTGCTCTTCTTCGCCTCGGTCAGGAAGGGCACTGTCTGGTCCTCGGGCAGCATGACGGCCGCGGCGAAGTAGTTGGCCTGCACTCGCTGGAAGAGGAACTCCGCGTAGTCCTTCGGCGGCTCGTGGCCGAGCACCTGGTGGCCCACGGCCTGCAGCAGCACCCCGCGCGGGTCGTGGTCCGCGCGCGGACTCTGCACCAGGTAGATCCGCTTGTTGAGCAGGTCCGTGACCGAGCGCGTCGAGTGGGGCAGGTCCGTGACGTGGTGGATGCTGTAGCCGAGTCTGCCGACCATCTCCGAGATCACCGAGTTCGAGACGGGCCCGGAGGAGTAGCCGCCCAGGTTCAGCAGCTCCTTGGCGGCCTGCTCGAGGTCCGGGAAGTAGTTGTCCTGCTCCCGCATCAGCCGGCGCAGCTGCACGTTGGCCCGCCGGGCCTCCTCCGGCGTCGCCGAGTTCTTCTCGAGAGCCTGCGCCAGGCGCTCCTGCAGGGCGACGATCGCCTCCAGCACCTCGGTGGACAGCGCGGAGCTGACCCGGACCGTGGGCAGGCCGAGCTGCTCGTAGAACGGCGAGCGCTGGGTCCGCTCGAGCTGGATCTCGAGGGCCTCGCGCCGATCGGCGGGCTCCGCCCCCAGCAGGGCGTCCACGGTCGTGCCGAGCACGTCGGCCAGCCGCTGGAGCAGGCTCAGCCGGGGCTCGCGGCGCCCGTTCTCGATCACCGACAGCTGCGACGTGGCGGTACCCGCCTGCTCCGCGAGCTCCGCGAGGGTGAGCCCGCGGTGCTTGCGCAGGGACCGGATGCGCCGGCCGAGACCGATCAGGTCGGTCTCCCCCGTGCGCTCCGTCGTCGTCGGCTCCTCGTATCCCCAGGCACTGGTCGTCATTTCTTCATGATATGAGAAAAATCGGGAAATTTCATCCAGGAAAAGGGGTTCACCTCGGGGTATTCGGGGGCAAAGTGGTGTGTGTCACCGGGAAAACGCGAAGTTGCCCGTGATCTGATGACCTTCAGAGCCTGACCACGGATACTCAACGAGGAGCCGACATGTCCTACCCCAACGCCCCCAAGACCGCCGACGAGATCCGCCAGGAGTGGGACGCCGACCCGCGCTGGGCCCAGGTGCGCCGCGACTACACCGCCGAGGACGTCGTCCGGCTGCGCGGGTCGGTCCAGGAGGAGCAGACCCTCGCCCGGCGCGGTGCGGAGCAGCTGTGGCAGAAGCTGCACACCGAGGACTTCGTGAACTCGCTGGGGGCCCTGACCGGCAACCAGGCGGTGCAGCAGGTCAAGGCCGGCCTCAAGGCGATCTACCTCTCGGGCTGGCAGGTGGCCGGTGACGCGAACCTCGCGGGCCAGACCTACCCCGACCAGTCCATCTACCCCGCGAACTCCGTCCCGGCGGTCGTGCGCCGCATCAACAACGCCCTGATGCGCGCCGACCAGATCGAGCACTCCGAGGGGATCAGGACCGTCGAGGACTGGCTGGTCCCGATCGTCGCCGACGCCGAGGCGGGCTTCGGCGGCCCGCTCAACGCCTACGAGCTGATGAAGTCCATGATCGCCTCCGGGGCGGCCGGCGTGCACTGGGAGGACCAGCTGGCCTCCGAGAAGAAGTGCGGCCACCTGGGTGGAAAGGTGCTGATCCCGACCCAGCAGCACGTCCGGACCCTCAACGCGGCCCGTCTCGCGGCCGACGTCTCCGACGTCCCCTCCGTGGTCATCGCCCGCACCGACGCCGAGGCGGCCACCCTGATCACCTCGGACGTCGACGAGCGCGACCAGCAGTTCATCACCGGCGAGCGCACGGCGGAGGGCTACTACAAGGTCCGCAACGGCCTCGAGGCCTGCATCGCCCGCGGCAACGCCTACGCGCCGTACGCGGACCTGCTGTGGATGGAGACCGGCACCCCGGACCTCGAGCTCGCCAAGAAGTTCGCCGAGGGCATCCATGCCGAGCACCCGGACCAGATGCTCGCGTACAACTGCTCGCCGTCCTTCAACTGGAAGAAGCACCTGGACGACGCGACCATCGCGAAGTTCCAGCGCGAGCTGGGCGCGATGGGCTTCAAGTTCCAGTTCATCACGCTCGCCGGCTTCCACGCCCTGAACTACTCGATGTTCGACCTGGCCCACGGCTACGCCCGCAACCAGATGACCGCCTACGTGGACCTGCAGGAGCGCGAGTTCGCGGCCGAGGAGCGCGGCTACACGGCCACCCGCCACCAGCGGGAGGTCGGCACCGGTTACTTCGACCTGATCTCGACCGCGCTCAACCCCGCGTCCTCCACCACGGCCCTGGCCGGCTCGACCGAGGCCGCCCAGTTCTGATCCGGAGCCGCACCGGCCCGGCGCCGGTGCACCGACCGGCCGGGAGCCCCGCAGGGGTTCCCGGCCGGCCCGCACCCACAGGCCCTGTCCTGCGCCCTGACGTCTCTTCCGTCGCCACTCTTCCGAGGAACCAGCCATGATGACCATGACCAGCAATCCCGTGACGATCAACGGCGTCACCCTCACCGGCCACCACGTGCCCCGGCAGAACAGCGTGCTCACCCCGGACGCCCTGGGCTTCCTCGCCGCGCTGCACCGGGAGTTCGAGCCGCGCCGCCGCCGGCTGCTCCAGGACCGTGAGGACCGCCGTCGGGCCATCGCCCGTGGTGCCGACCCCGCCTTCCTGCCCGAGACGCGCGAGATCCGCGAGGACGACACGTGGCGGGTTCCGCCGCCCCCGCCCGGGCTGGAGGACCGCCGCGTGGAGATCACCGGACCCACGGAGCGGAAGATGACCATCAACGCCCTGAACTCCGGGGCGAAGGTGTGGCTGGCGGACATGGAGGACGCCAACACGCCGCACTGGACGAACGTGGTGACCAACCAGCTGAACCTCATGGACGCGCTCGAGGGCACCATCGAGCTCACCACCGCCCAGGGCAAGAGGTACGCCCTGAACAACAAGGACGCCCGGCAGAACCCGACCATCGTGGTCCGGCCCCGCGGCTGGCACCTCGACGAGCAGCACCTGTCCGTGCGGGACGAGCCGATCGCCGGCGCGATCGTCGACTTCGGCCTGTACTTCTTCCACAACGCGCGGCGGCTGAAGAAGCTCGGTCTGGGCCCGTACTTCTACCTGCCCAAGACGGAGTCCCACCGCGAGGCCCGGCTGTGGCACGACATCTTCACCCGCGCGGAGTCCGTGCTGGGCATCGACCGCGGCAGCACGCGCGCCACCGTCCTGATTGAGACGATCACCGCCGCGTTCGAGATGGAGGAGATCCTCTGGGAGCTCGGCGAGCACGCGGCGGGCCTCAACGCGGGGCGCTGGGACTACATCTTCTCGATCATCAAGAACTTCCGCGCCCGTGGCCCCCGGTTCATCCTGCCGGACCGGAGCGCGGTGACCATGACCCAGCCCTTCATGCGCTCCTACACCGAGCAGCTCGTGCGAGCCTGCCACCGCCGCCAGGCCATGGCGATCGGCGGGATGGCCGCGTTCATCCCGTCCCGCCGGGACGAGGAGGTCAACCGGGTCGCCATGGAGAAGGTCCGTGCCGACAAGCAGCGCGAGGCCGACGACGGCTTCGACGGCTCATGGGTGGCGCACCCGGACCTCGTGCCCGTCTGCCGCGAGGTCTTCGACGAGGTGCTCGGCAGCAGGGCGAACCAGCTCGACCGGCGGCGCGAGGACGTCGTGCCCGACGACAGGGCCCTGATCGACATCGCCTCCGCCGTGGGGAAGATCACCGAGGAGGGGATCCGCAACAACATCGAGGTGGGGATCCGCTACATCGAGGCCTGGCTGCGCGGCAACGGTGCGGTGGCCATCCACAACCTCATGGAGGACGCGGCGACGGCGGAGATCTCCCGCTCCCAGATCTGGCAGTGGGTGAACAGCCGTGCCATCACGGATCGGGGCGAGGAGATCACCCGGGAGTGGGTGGGCGAGCTCGTGGACGAGGAGTTCGCCCGGATCGAGCGGGCCGAGGGCGACCGGTTCGACGACGCACGGTCGGTCTTCGAGGAGGTCGCCCTCGGGGACGACTTCCCGGAGTTCCTCACCACCGCCGCCTACGAACGGTTCCTGGCCGAGCCCGAGGACCCGCACGCCACCGAGGACGAGCAGCCCCGGCGTCAGGAGGTGCGCCCGGCCGGCTGACCGGTCCAGCGGGACGGGTCCACGAGCCAGGGCTCGCGCGGCAGGACGTCCTCGTCGAAGACGGCGAGGACGTCCTGTGCCGTGCGGACCCGCCCGGGCAGGCGGAGGGAGAGCCCGATCCAGCCCATGACCTCGGCCGGACCGTGGCCGGCGGCCGCGAGCTCGGCGAGGGTGACGGCGCCGTCCCGCTTCGCGAGGCGCTTCCCCTCGGGGTTGAGCACGAGGGGGACGTGCGCCCACTCGGGCTCGGGCAGCCCGAGCAGCCCGGCGAGGTGCGCCTGCCGGGGCGTGGAGGGCAGGAGGTCGTCGCCGCGCACCACCTGGTCCACGCCCTGGTGCGCGTCGTCCAGGACCACGGCGAGCTGGTAGGACGGGCGGCCGTCGTTGCGCAGCAGCACGAAGTCGTCCACGGCCCCGGCGACGGCGCCCGCCCAGCGGTCCGCCACCGTGAGACTGCTCACGTCCGCGCGCAGCCGGAGGGCCGGAGGCCGGTCCCGGCGACGCCTCGACCGCTCGGCCGCGCTCAGCTCCCGGCACGTGCCCGGGTAGACACCGGGCGCCCCGTGGGGTGCGCCGGCGGCCGCCTGGATCTCACGCCGGGTGCAGTAGCACTCGTAGGTGAGGCCCGCCGCCGTCAGGCGCCCGACGACGGCCCGGTGCTCGGCCTCGCGGGTGGACTGCAGCAGCGGCTCCCCGTCCCAGTCGAGACCGAGGCGGGCCAGGTCCTCGAGCTGCCGCCCGGCCGCCCCCGGGCGGACGCGGTCGATGTCCTCGATCCGGAGCACGAACCGGCGGTCCGTGGAGCGGGCGAGCACCCACGCGAGCACCGCGGTCCGGAGGTTGCCGAGGTGCAGGTCCCCCGAGGGGGAGGGAGCATACCGGCCGGCGCCGCCGCGCGCACCGCGTGACCTGGAGGTCGTCATGGGTGCCAGGATAGACAGCGACGGTCGGTACGCTGGACGGGTGGCGCGCATCAATTCCCTCCGCGACGGCGTCTTCGCCGTGAGCACGGACAACTGGAGGCTCAACTCCGGTGTCGTGCTCGGGACGCGCCGCGCCCTGGTGATCGACACCGGCGCGGGGCCGCGCCAGGCCCGGGAGATCCTGGAGGCCGTCCGCTCGCTGACCTCCCTGCCCCTGGCGGTCGTGAACACCCACGCCCACTACGACCACTTCATGGGCAACGCGGTCTTCCAGCGGGCCGGGGCCGAGGACTTCTGGGGACACCGCGGCTGCGCCGAGGCCATCCTGGCGCACGGTGACTTCCAGCGCTCGTACGTGGGCACGCACGAGCCGGAGATGGCCGCGGCGGAGGGCCTGGACACCCGCATCGTGGTGCCCAACCGGCACCTGCCCGGCACCGGGCGGCGCCCCTCGGTGACCCGCGTGGACCTGGGCGAGCGCTCCGTGGTGCTCTTCTCGCTGGGCCGCGGCCACACGGACAACGACGTGTGCGTGGGCGTCGACGACGTCGTCTTCACGGGGGACCTCGTGGAGGAGGGGGCCGACCCGAGCTTCGAGGACTCCTATCCGCGGGGCTGGGTGGACGCGCTCGACAGCCTGGCCTCCCTCGACCGCTACCGGGTCTACGTCCCCGGCCACGGCGTCCCCGTGGAGCGCGGCTACGTGCGGCAGCAGGCGCGGACCATGCGCGCCGCGATCGAACGCGTGGACTCCAGCGAGCGGGCCGGGGCGGAACCGCACGGCGTGCGGCCCGTCACGGCCTCGATGTTCCGGCTGCCCTACAACCCGGGGGCTGCGAGGGTCCTGCTCGACCGGCTGGAGCGGATCAGGGTCGAGGACGGTGCGGCCGGGGATTTTGCATCGCTGACAGTGCCGCGGCCACGAGCAGACTGACGCCGAGGATCGCCGCGCACCCGGCCGCGGCCGCGTAGCCACTGCCCAGCTCCTGGAGGGCGGCCCACAGGGGAAGCAGCCCCGCGAGCAGGGCGCCGACCCCGAGCACCGCCGCCACCGCCGTGAGCCCCCCGCCGGGCACGGGCCGCTCCACGGGGCCGGTGGCCCGCAGCACGAGGCCACCGAGGGCCGCCCACCCGGCCACGACCAGCAGCGCCGCCACGACGTCGGAGGGCCGATGCCAGCCGTTGAGCAGCGTGGCCACGCCCGTCGCGGTCGTCGCGCCCGCGCCGAGCAGGGCCACCACCGGCCGGGACCGGGCCGGGGCCGCGAGCAGGACCACGGCGACCGCGGCCGCGGCCGCGGCGGTGTGGCCCGAGGGGAAGGAGTTCACGGCGGTCTCCTGGACGCCGAGGTCCGGCTTCTCCAGGAGCACGCGCTTGAGCAGCTGGACCGTGAGGTTCGACAGCACCACGACCGCCGCCCCGGTCACCACGGGGACGAGCCGGCGGGAGCGCACGGCCAGCACCGCCAGGCACAGCGCCGAGGCCGTGCCCACCGCCCAGGGGACGAGGTCCAGGAGCTGCTGAGCCCGCACGGAGAGGTCCGGGAACGCCCCCTTGGCCTGCTGGAACGCCAGCTCGTCGAGCCACTGCCCGGTCGTCGTGGTCAGCGCCACGGCTCCCACGAGGTAGGCGGCGCCGAACATGGCCGCGGCCCCCAGCACGTGCACGAGTGCCTGGACGACGGTGGGAGCGGGGCGGTGGGCGGTCGTGGTCATGGATCTCCTGGCCGGGCGGTCGGGCGGACGGCACCGGCCACGGGGGGGGCCGAGCGGCTCCGCGCGCGGACCCCCATGATCCCACGTCCGGATCGGCACGAGCCGGGAGGAACCGGGTGACGGGCCGGGAACGCCCGGGTGCCCGGGGCGGGCGTTCTACACCAGGCCGTTCTCGAAGGCGAAGGCCGCGGCGGCGGTGCGCGTGGGCACGTCCAGCTTGGCGAAGATGTTCGACAGGTGACGGGCGACGGTCTTCTCGCTGAGCACCAGCGCCGCCGCGATCTCGGAGTTGGTCCTGCCCGTGGCCACCAGCCGGAGGACCTCCACCTCCCGCTCCGTGAGGCCCCCCGGCAGCGCGGGCCGCAGCATCCGCGCCGCCTCGGCCTCCGCCGGCCCCACGCCGAGCTCCCGGAACGTGCGCCGCGCGGCGTTGAGCTCCTCGAGGGCCGACCGCCGGTCGCCGAGCTCGTGCAGGGCCCTGCCGACGAGCAGGCGTGACCGGGCCGTCTCGTACGGAGCCGCGAGCTTCTGCCAGGCGTGCATCGCCGAGCGCAGTGCGGACAGCGCGTCCGCGGGCCGCCCCGTGGCCAGCAGGACGCCACCCGCGGCGTGGTGGGCCATCGCCTTCAGCCCGGGGCAGCCGAACGATTCCGCGACGGCCGACAGCTCCTCGCTCACCGCGCTCGCCTCGGCGGCCTCTCCCGCGGCCAGGAGGATCTCGACGGCGGCGGGCAGCAGGTGCGAGCGGTGCACCGGATCGCGGGGCTCGGCCAGCAGCCGCCGGATCGCGGCCAGGGCGTCGGCCGGGCGGCCCCGCGCCAGCCACAGCAGGGCCAGCCCGGGCTGGGGGTCGTGCCCGAAGCCGATGGCCCGCTCGTAGGCCGCCTCGGCCGCGGTGAGGTCGCCGAGAATCCGCAGCACGCCGCCGCACTCGTCCATGGCCAGGCCGGCCGGGGCCGGGGTGCCCGCCAGCACGTAGCGCTCCACCGACAGCTCGAACTCCTCGACCGCCGCGGCGAAGGCGCCCCGCAGGCGCAGGATCTGACCGCGGTGGACGGCGCACTGACCGGTGAAGGGGACGAGGCCGGGCTGCGCGTCGATCCAGTGCGTCAACGCGGTGGTCCACTCGGCGGCCCGGGCGAAGTCGGAGACCTCCTGGCAGGCCTCGACCAGCGAGCAGTAGGTCTCCCCGGCGATGATCGGCGAGACCTCGCCGGTGGAGATCCCGATCATCGCCTCGTCGAGCAGGGCCAGCCCCTCGGGGACGTGTCCGGAGTACATCTGCAACCGTCCCAGGGCGTTCAGTCCCTCGGAGAGCAGGTCGGGGTCGCCGAAGCGGCGACCGTGGTCGGTGATCTCGAGGGCCACGGCGTACGCCTCCTGGTACTCCTGGGCGACGATGTGGCGGAGCAGCACCGGGCTGAGGACGTGGCCTCGTTCGACCACGTCGCCGCCGACCTCCGCCAGCAGGCGCTGGGCGCGCGCGATCCAGCCGCCGGCCACCGCCCCCTCGCCGCTGCCGAGCAGCACCCTGCCCAACCAGGCGGCGCACCGGACCGCCGGCAGCGTCTCGCCGGCGTCCAGGTGCGCCTTGTAGGCACGCTGCATGGCGTGGATGGCGTCGTTCCTGCGTCCCAGCAGGTACGCCGTGGTGGCCAGCCGGGCGAAGTCGTCGGCGGACACGGCGCCGCCCTCGGCCCCGGAGAGGCCTTCGAACGCCGCGACCCACTCGCGGCGCTCGAAGGCCTCCCGCGCCCTGGCCAGGTCCTCGACCACACCCATGCGCACCACTCTTCCCCTCGGAGCCCCCAGGGTAGCGCTCAGTGCTGCAGGATGCCCGGGCGCCGCTCGGCACGTGACGGACCCGGCGTGCTCCGCGCGATCCGCCGGGCGATGTACCGGGCGTCACGGCTGACGCCCGGGAGCAGCATGGAGCTGAAGGCGTACTGGAAGCTCAGCCCGCAGAAGTACATGCCCGGAGCGCCGTCGACCACCCCGCGGTATTCCCTGGGCCAACCGTCCTCCTGCAGCACGTCCGCGGGGAGCCAGCCGAACCTCTGCCGGAAGCCGGTGCACCAGACGACGTTCTGCACCTCGAGCTTCCGCCCGTCCACGACAGGGAGGCCCTCGGAGACTCCGGTGACCCGTGCCAGGACACGCTCGACCCCGCGCTCGAGCAGATCCTCCCGCTTGACCCGGAGCATCGGACCGCCGTGCACCCGTACGTGGGCCATCCCCCTGCGGCCGAACGGCGTGCGGCGGGTCAGGACGTGCCGCGCCGTGAACACCAGCACGGGGGCGAGCCGGCGGGCCCTGCGGGATTCGAGCCGGAACGGCAGCTGGCCGCAGTCACGCCCGCACAGGACGGTCTCGTGGGTGAGCGCGACCTCGTAGGCGATGTCGGTGCCCGAGTGCGAGGCGCCGACCACGAGCACCTTCCCGGGCCGGAGCTGACCGGGGCGGCGGTACTCGCTGGAGTGCAGCTGCATGATGGACGGGTCGAGGTCGGCCGCGAAGTCCGGGACGTGGGGTGTGCGGCCGAACGTGCCGGTCGCGACGACCACGTTGTCACAGGTCAGCGTGCCCGCGTCGATCGTCACGGAGTAGCCGCCGCCGGGGCGGGCCGTGACGTCCTCCACCCTCGTGCTCGTCCGCACGGGCAGGTCCCAGTGGAGGGCGTAGCTCTCCAGGTAGTCGGCCACCTCGTCCTTGTGCGGGAAGGACCAGGGCTCGGCGGGGAAGGGAAGGCCGGGCAGCCCGTCGTACCCGGCCGGCGTGTAGAGCCGCAGGGTGTCCCACTGGCGCCGCCAGCCGTCCCCCACCCGGTCGTTGGCGTCCACGACGAGGAACGGCCGGCCGAGCCGCTGCAGGTGGTACCCCGTGGCGAGGCCGGCCTGTCCCGCCCCGATGACGAGCGTCTCGATGTGCTGGGTGCTCATGATGACAACCTCCGTGGATTCGCCGCCGATGGAACCAGGCTAGGAGGGGCCGGGCGACTCCCGCGTCGGACGGTGTGCGCAACCGCCGGCGGGGGGCATGGGTGGATCTGCCCATGGGCGTCCGTGGGGAGTTCGGCGCGGGGTCCTCCGGGCGGAGGCCGGACGGGGAGAACCTAGGCTGGGAGCCATGAACGCCGCACCGCTGCCCCAGCTCGACGACCTGCTCGCCGACGTCCACGTGGTCGGCCTGCCGCTGCGCGTGCGCTTCCGCGGGATCGACGTGCGGGAGACCGTCGTGCTCCGCGGCCCGGCCGGGTGGGCGGAGTTCGGCCCGTTCCCCGAGTACGGGGACGCCGAGGCGGCCGCGTGGCTGCGGGCCGCCGTCGACGCCGCGTGGCACGGCTACCCCGCCCCCCGGCGCACCCGGATCCCGGTCAACGCGACCGTGCCCGCCGTCCCCGCGGACCGGGTCCACGAGGTCCTCGCCGGTTTCGGGTCGGACGTGGGGGCCGTGAAGGTCAAGGTCGCCGAGCGGGGTCAGGACCTCGACGACGACGACGCCCGGGTCGCGGCCGTGCGGGCCCTGCTGCCGGAGGCCGAGCTGCGGGTGGACGCCAACGGCGGGTGGGACGTGCCCACGGCGCTCTCGGCGCTGGACCGGCTGGGTCGGTACGGGCTCGCCTACGCCGAGCAGCCCGTGCCCACGATCGCCGGTCTCGCCGCCGTCCGCGAGGGGCTGGCCGCACGGGGCGTGCCGGTGCTGGTCGCCGCGGACGAGTCCGTGCGCAAGGAGTCCGACCCCCTGGCGGTGGCCCGGGCAGGCGCCGCGGACCTGCTCGTCGTCAAGGCGGCCCCCCTCGGCGGCGTGCGCCGGGCCCTGGAGGTCGTTGCGCGGGCCGGGCTGCCCGCCGTGGTCAGCTCCGCGCTGGACTCCTCGGTGGGGATCAGGGCCGGGCTCGCGCTCGCCGCGGCCCTGCCGGAGCTGCCGTACGCGTGCGGCCTCGGCACCCTGTCCCTGATGCGCGCCGACGTGCTGCGCGAGCCGCTCCGCCCGGCCGGCGGGGTGATCGAGCTGCGGGACGCCGTTCCGGACCCGGCGCTGCTCGAGCGCCACGCGGTGACGGCCGAGCGGCGGAGGTGGTGGCTGGACCGGCTGGTCCGGGTCCACGCGCTCGCGGCCGGGTGAGCGTCGACCGCGCGTGCCGGTCCGGCGCTCGCGGTCGACGCACGCTCACGTCGCGTTCACCGGCGGTTCAGCGGAGCGCTCCCGTGACCTCACCCGGCGGTGGTGCAGTGGCGGAGCACCCGTTCCCGGCCGCGGAGTTCCGCGGACCTGATCCCCAGGGGGAGACCCATGACCGAAACCGCCCAGCGCACCGTCCTGCCCATGCTCGGGCACGCCCGGGGCAAGCGCAGCCCGCTGACCTGCCGGCTCAAGTGCGGCAACGCCTGCGCCGGGCCGGAGTGCAACACCTCCGGCAACGGCTGGTTCCGGGACATCGCCGGCGCGGCGCTGTCCCGCCGTGCGGCCCTCGGTCTCGGCGCGGCCGCGGCCGTGACCGTCGGCGTCGTCGGCGCCGTCCCCGAGGCGGCCCAGGCCCACGGCCGCGGTCGTTCGGGGCTCTCCTTCACGCCGATCGCCCCCGTGCCCAACACGGTCGACGACGTCACCGTCCCCGAGGGCTTCGACTGGTCGCCGATCATCCGCTGGGGCGACCCGCTCTTCGCCGGCTCGCCGGAGTTCGACCCGATGAACCAGACCGCCGAGGCTCAGGCCCGGCAGTTCGGCTACAACTGTGACTACCTCGACATCCTCCGGGACCGGGGCGGGCGCACGGGCGTGCTCGTGAGCAACCACGAGTACACCAACGAGAACACCATGTTCCCGGCGGAGCAGCAGGGCGACCTCGAGCGCGTGGCGCGGGTGGCCATGGCGGCGCACGGCATGTCGGTGGTCGAGATCACGCGGACGAAGGCCGGCCAGCCCTGGTCCTACGTCCGCGGCGGCGCCCGCAACCGGCGCATCACCCTGAGCACGGCCTTCAGGATGGACGGCCCTGCCGCGGGCTCCGACCTGCTGAAGACGGTGGAGGACCCGACCGGCACCGTGGTGCTCGGGACCCAGAACAACTGCGCCGGGGGCACCACCCCGTGGGGCACCGTCCTCTCCGGCGAGGAGAACTTCAACCAGTACTTCCAGGGCAACGGGTCCGCGGAGCAGCAGCGGTACGGCATCTCCACCGAGGCCCCGGGCCGGCGCTGGCACGAGGTAGAACCTCGCTTCGACTCCTCCCTGCCGGGCTACGAGAACGAGCCGAACCGCTTCGGCTGGATCGTGGAGATCGACCCGCAGGACCCCTCGTCCACGCCGGTGAAGCACACGAACCTGGGCCGCTTCAAACACGAGGGCGCCACCGTGCGCGTGGCCGAGGACGGCACCGTCGTGGCCTACTCGGGCGACGACGAGCGCTTCGACTACCTCTACAAGTTCGTCTCGACAAAGAAGTACGTCGAGGGCGACCGGGCGCACAACATGACCCTGCTCTCCGAGGGCAACCTGTACGTCGCGAGGTTCACGGGCGACACCGAGGCCGAGATCGACGGCTCGGGCCGCCTGCCCTCGGACGGCGCCTTCGACGGCTCCGGAGAGTGGCTCCCACTCGTCGTGGACGGCGAGTCGGCGGTGGAGGGCATGTCGGTGGACGAGGTCCTGGTGTACACCCGTCTGGCCGGGGACAACGTCGGGGCCACCAAGATGGACCGCCCGGAGGACGTCGAGCCGTCCCCGCGGACCGGGAAGGTCTACGTGGCGCTGACCAACAACACCCAGCGCGGCACCGCCGGCAAGGCCGGTCCCGACGAGTCGAACCCCCGCACGCAGAACCGGGCCGGGCACGTCATCGAGCTCACGGAGCGGGACCTGCGCGCCGACGCCGTGGCTTTCGACTGGAACATCCTCATCGTCGCGGGAGACCCGGCGAAGGACCCGTCGACGTACTTCTCCGGCTTCCCCGCCGAGAAGGTCTCGCCGATCTCCTGCCCGGACAACCTCGCGTTCGACTCCCGGGGAACGCTGTGGATCTCCACCGACGGCCAGCCCGGCACCATCGGCTGCAACGACGGGCTGTTCCGGGTGGGCCTCGAGGGCGGTGAACGCGGCAACGTCCAGCAGTTCCTCGCCGTCCCCCAGGACGCCGAGACCTGCGGCCCCGTGATCCACGACCGCGAGGGCATGGTGTACGTGGCCGTGCAGCACCCCGGCGAGGACGGGTCCTTCGAGGAACCGCGCTCCTACTTCCCGGACTACGTGGTGCCGACCCGTCAGGGCGACGGCGAGTGGTCGATCCCGCGTCCCTCCGTCGTGCAGGTCTTCACCGTGGGCCGCGGCACGGAACCGGAGTTCCCCGGCGCGATCTCGGACCGTCCCGGGCGGGAGCACCACCAGCACGGGCACCGCAGGAACGGCAAGCACGGCCCCCGCTACCGCGGCTACCGCGGCAAGGCGACGGCCGAGACGAAGGCGGCCGCGCGCTCGGCGGCCCGCTCCTACTGAGCGTCGCACCGAGCAGCACGACCGGGCCCCGGTCCGCCGACGGGGAGATACGCTGGTCTGCTGTGACCACCCCCTCCCTCGACACCGCCCGCGCCGTCCTCGAAGAGCTCGCCGGCGCGGGGATGCGCCACCTCGTCGTCGCCCCCGGGTCCCGCTCCGCGCCGCTGGCCTACGCCGCGGCGGCCGCCGCGGCGGCGGGCGCCCTGGAGGTCCATGTGCGGGTCGACGAGCGGGGCGCGGGCTTCACCGCCCTGGGCATCGCACGGGCCACGGGGCGCCCGGCCGGGGTGCTCACCACCTCGGGTTCGGCGGTCGGCAACCTGCTGCCGGCCGTGATGGAGGCCGACCACGCCGAGGTGCCGCTCGTGGTGGTCTCCGCCGACCGGCCCCCCGAGCTGCGCGGCACCGGCGCGAACCAGACGACCCGTCAGCCGGGCATCTTCGGCGGCCACGTGCGCGCCGTCGTCGATCTCCTCCCCGGGGACGACGACGTGCCGGCCCGCCTCGCGGGCGCCCTCGCCGCGCTGGCCGGCCGCGCCGGGGACGGACCCCGGCCCGCCGGGCCGGTCCAGCTCAACGTGGCCCTGCGGGAGCCGTTGCACCCCGCGCCGGAGGACGGCCCCGTGCTCGCCGCCTGGGCGGGCCGGCTGGCCGGGCGCCGTCCCGGCGACCCCGGTCCCGGCCCGCGCGCCGTGGCCGCCGGGCCCGTCCACGGTCCCGGCCCGCAGGCCTGGTGCTCCCGCGCCGTGGTGGTCGCCGGCGACGGCGCGGGCCCGGAGGCGGCCCGCTTCGCCGAGGAGTGCGGGCTCCCGCTGCTCGCGGAGCCCTCGTCGAACGCGCGCACCGGCCCGCATGCCGTGGGCGCCTACCGGCTGCTGCTCGGGACCGCGCTCGGCGGGCAGGTCGAACGGGTGCTGCTCGCCGGGCGCCCGACGCTGTCGCGGCCCGTCGCGGCGCTGCTCGCCCGTGCGGACGTGCTGACCGCGGCCGTCCAGCCCCTGCCCGTCGCGTGGTACGAGCCGGGGCGCCGGCGCGAACGGGTGCTGCGGAGCTGGGCCGAGGCCTCGGCCTTCACCGGCCGCGGTGCCCCGGGCTGGCTGGCGCAGTGGCAGGAGCGGGGCGCCGCCGCGGACGCGGCCGTCGCCGGGGTGCTGGCCGAGGACCCCCTGTGCGGACCGGCCGCGGCCGCCCTGGTGTGGGACGCCTGCCGGCGGGACGGGTCGGTGCTCGTGGCCGGCTCGTCGAACCCCGTGCGGGACCTCGACCTCGCGGCCGTGCCCGGTCCCACCGCGCCGCTGGTGCTGGCCAACCGGGGCCTCGCCGGGATCGACGGGACGCTCGCGACGGCGACCGGGGCGGCCCTCGGCGCGGACCGGGCCGTGCGGGCCTTCGTGGGGGACCTGACCTTCCTCCACGACGCCTCGTCCCTGCTGCTCGGCACGGGGGAGCGGGAGCCGGACCTGCAGGTCGTGGTGCTCAACGACGGCGGCGGGGGGATCTTCACGACGCTGGAGCACGGGGCGGTGGGGGAGCAGGCGGAGTACCGGGCGACCGTGGAACGCTTCTTCGGGACCCCCCACGAGGCCCGGCTCGAGGCCCTGTGCGCGGGGTACGGGGTGGCCCACCACCGGGCGGCGGACCTCGCCGCCCTGCAGCGGGCGCTCGCCGGGCCGGTGCGGGGCCGCTCGGTCGTGGAGGTCCCCGCCGACCGGCGGGACCTGCGGGCCCTGCACGCGCGGTTGCGGTCCGCGGTCGCGGGGCGCTGAGCCGGAGCGGGGCGGGCAGTGAGGCGGCCCGCCCGGCAGCTCCTGAACAGGAGGGGCGTCGACGTCCTCTGAAGGGACGGACACGCGATCGGTCCGGGCGGGCCGTCGCATCGCTGTGCGATGTACATCACATTCTAGGCCCGTCGCGGGCGCTCGACAAGAACGATTTCCGGCAGCGACCCGACGTCGAGGCGGCGCGGGGCCGTCCCGGCGCGCGGCGAGGCCCCGCCCCCGGGTGGGGGACGGGGCCTCGCCGGGGGCCAGCGGGGTCAGCCCTGGGGGCTCGGCGTGGGGTGCTCGTCGGGCCGGTGGTGCAGGGCCATCTCCTCGACCTCGTGCTCGGCCTCGTCCAGCTTGCGCTGGTGGGGGACCAGGAGGGTGACCACGGCACCGACCAGGGCCACTCCGGCGAAGACGTAGAACGCCTGCGGGCCCCCGAACCCCGCCGCGGCGAGCCAGCCGCCGATGATCGGACCGAAGATGCCGCCGAACCGGCCCATGCTGGCGCAGAAGGCGACGCCGGCGGCCCGGGCGTTCGTGGTGTAGTAGTTCGACTGGAAGCCGTAGACCAGCACCTGGGTGCCGATCGTGCCGACGCCGGCCACACCGATGAAGGTGAACAGCAGGGGGAGCGGGAAGCTGAACGTCATGAGGATCAGGGCGAGGGCCGCCAGGGCGAACGTGGTCGCGATCATCCGCTGGGGGCCGGTCCGGTCCGCCAGGCGGGACGCCAGGAGGCCGCCGACCAGCGCGGAGGCGTTGAGCACCACGACGAAGTAGAGCGGGCTGATGTCGTGTCCGTAGCCGTTCATGATCACGGCGAGCCAGGTGTTCAGGCCGTAGGTGAGCAGAAGGCCGCAGAAGGAGAGCGTGCCCAGGAGGAGGGAGGCCAGGGCGAACTGCTTGGAGAACACGGCCGCGTAGCCGGTCCGGCGCGGAGCCGCGCCCACCTTCTGGATGACCTGCTCCTCGAGCAGCGGGATCCCGGTCCTGCGGGAGACGGCCTCGGCCTGCTCCCTGCGGCCGCGGGCCAGCAGCCAGCGGGGGGACTCGGGCAGCTTCCACAGCATGAGCGGCACCAGCAGGACGAGGGGCAGGGCGCCGATCATGAACAGTCCGCGCCAGCTGATGTCCGTCAGGAAGGCGATGCCCATGAGGGCGGCGAACACGCCGCCGGCGGGGACGCCGGAGTAGACGATGCCGTTGTAGAACTGGCGGCGGCCGCCGGGGGCGAACTCCGCCATGGTGGCGCCGGCGGTGGCGATCACGATGCCCAGCCCGACGCCGGTGACGAACCGCATGGCGCCGAAGGCGAACACGGTCTGGGTGAGGGCGGTGATGAACATGCCGATCGAGAACCAGGCGACTCCGGCGATGAGCAGCCGGCGGCGGCCGAAGAAGTCGCCGATGGCCCCGCACAGGAGCGAGCCCAGGAGCACGCCGATCAGGGCGTAGGAGCCCACGAGCCCGGCCATGGCCGGATCGAGGGGGCCGATCTGCGTGGGGTCCTGGAGCAGGGTGGGAAGGGCGACGCCGTAGATGACGAGGTCGTATCCGTCGAACAGGAGCGCGGTGAAGATGATGAAGGCCACGAAGCCGGCCGTTCTCTTCTCGAGCTGCGGGTTCTCCGAGATGTCGAGGTGTGGTTGTGACATGGTCCCCGGGTCCTCTCTGGTCAGAGCATGGTGGAAGGGCGGAAGCGGGGAGAGCGGTGGTGCGCCCCCCGGGCTCGTTCCAGCGTGACAGACCTGTGATCCCTGTCATATGAGGTGAATACCCAGGTCTACGCCAGGGGGGTTTTCAACTCCTCAGCATATCAATGGGTCTTACCACAGCGTCTCCGGATATGAATCAGGGCCCGCCGTCCGACGACGGCGGGCCCTGGCCGGCAACGGCGGGTCTCCGGCGCGCGGAGCCTCAGTGCTCCGGGGCCCGGACGTGGGTGGGGTTGAGCACACGGGACAGGAAGGCCTGGGTGCGGGCCTCCCGCGGCCGGCCGATGAGCTCGGCGGCGGGGCCCTCCTCCACGACGACGCCGCCGTCCATGAAGACGACCTTGTCGGCGACGTCACGGGCGAACTCCATCTCGTGGGTGACGACGAGCATCGTCATGCCCTCGGCGGCCAGGTCCCGCATGATTGCCAGGACGTCGCCCACCGTCTCGGGGTCGAGCGCGGACGTGGGCTCGTCGAAGAGCATCAGGGACGGGTTCATCGACAGGGCCCGGGCGATGGCCACGCGCTGCTGCTGGCCCCCGGAGAGCTGACCGGGATGGCTCCCGGCCTTCTCGGCCAGCCCCACGCGCTCGAGGTTGGCACGGGCGATCCGCTCGGCCTCGGCCCGCTCCCGCTTGAGCACCTTGACCTGGGCCACGGTGCAGTTCTCGAGCGCGCTCAGGTGCGGGAAGAGGTTGAACTGCTGGAAGACCATGCCCACGTGCCGGCGGATGCGGTCGACGTCGGCCTCCGGGTCGGTGACCTCGACGTCGCCGATCGTGATCCGGCCGCGCTGGGGCGTCTCCAGGAGGTTCACGCAGCGCAGCAGCGTCGACTTGCCGGAGCCGGACGGGCCGATCAGGCAGACCACCTGGCCGGCCTCGACGCCGAGGGAGATGCCCTTGAGGACGTCGAGGGACCCGTAGGACTTGTGCAGGTCCTCGACGACGACGGACGCGGCGTCGGCGAGCCGGTCGGCGCCACCGGGGCGGGG
The DNA here is from genome assembly GCF_044462265.1 of Kocuria rhizosphaerae. NCBI lineage: Bacteria > Bacillati > Actinomycetota > Actinomycetes > Micrococcales > Micrococcaceae > Kocuria > Kocuria rhizosphaerae. Next base: position 40,875 of record NZ_JBISWL010000129.1, on the reverse strand, counting down.
GGATGCGGTGCTCATCGTCGGACTCCTAGGACGTCTTGATGCGGTCGGTCGTTGACTCGAAGCGCCGGGTCAGGATGCCCAGGGGCACCGTGATCACGAGGTACAGCACGCCCGCGACCACGAGCGGCGTCAGGCCCGCACCGGCGCCGGAGATGGCCTCGCGGCCGTACTTCGTGAGCTCGTACTGGCCCACGCCCATGCCGAGCAGGTAGACGAGGGAGGAGTCCTTGGTCAGCAGGATCACCTCGTTGGTCAGCGGGGGGAGCACGATCCGCAGGGCCTGCGGGATGACGATCGTGACCATGGCCCGTGAGTGGGACATGCCCAGGGAGCGGGCGGCCTCGTACTGGCCCCTCGGAACGGCCTGCAGCCCGGCCCGCAGCGACTCGGCGATGTAGGCCGCGGCCACCAGGCCCAGGGCGATCATCACGGTGACGTAGTGGTTGAAGCGGAAGCCGAAGGCCAGCGGGATGCCGTAGCCGAAGGCCAGGAAGACCAGCAGGGCGGGCACGCCCCGGAAGAACTCGATGTAGAGCGTGGCGAGCCACCGGTAGGGCGCCACGGAGGACAGCTTCATGAGGGCGAGCACCACGCCCCCGGAGAGACCCACCACGAAGCCGAGCAGCGTGTAGATGAGGGTGTTCTTCAGGGCGACGACGACGATGCCGGGGAACTGCTGGGCCGCGACGGCCGGGTTGAACACCTTCTCGACCAGGAGGGGCCAGTCGGCGACCGCGATCAGCACGATCGCGACGAGGATCAGGACGGCGTACTGGATGCCGCGCGAGAGCCGTGCTCTCTGGTGCATGGTCATGGCCATGGGGGTCCGTTCTGGGTGGTACGGGAGGTCGGTGGCGGAGGCGTCCGGGCGGGCCCGGACCGCGGGGTGGTGACCCCGGTCCGCTGTCGGTTCACCAGGATACGGTGCGTTCGCGACCGCGCGCCGACGGGGCCGGCGCGGGCACCGGCGGGCCGGGCACGGCGGCGGCCGGCCGGCCCAGGGCCTGGAGCATGGGCCGGAGCTTGGCCCACGTCTCCGCGAGCTCGGCCTCCGGGTCGGAGGCCGCCACGATCCCGCAGCCCGCGAAGAGCCGCACCGTGTGCTCGTCCTCCTGCACGGCGCCGCGCAGCGCGATGCCCCAGTCCCCGTTGCCCGAGGCGTCGAGCCAGCCGACGGGACCCGCGTAGAGCCCGCGGTCCATCTCCTCGAGCTCGGGGATCGTGGCGGCGGCCACGGCCGTCGGCGTCCCGCACACGGCGGCGGTCGGGTGCAGCGCCTCGGCCAGCTCGAGCGAGGACGGCGGGTCGCCCGCGGGCCCGGCCCGCAGGACCGCGGTGACGTCGGAGGCGAGGTGCCAGACGTTGGGCAGCTCGAGGATGAAGGGCTCGGGCGAGGTGGTCACCGCGTCGGTGTAGGGGGCGAGCGAGGCGACGAGGGAGTCGATCGCGAACCCGTGCTCGTGCTGCTGCTTCTCCGACTCCCCGAGCACCCGCGCGGCGTACTCGTGCGCGTCCTCGCCGCTCGGGGCGGCGTCGCGGTCCAGCGTTCCGGCCAGCACGCGGGCCTGGGCGACCCCGTCGAGCACCTGGACGAGCATCTCCGGGGTCGCCCCCAGGAGCCGGCCCGCGCCGCTCCCGCCGAAGCCGACGCAGTAGGTCCAGCACTGCTCGTAGCGGTGGGAGAGCTCCCGGACCACGGCCACGGGGTCGAGCGGGGCGTCCGTCCGGGCGACGACGTCGCGGGCGAGCACCAGCTTCTCGAGCCGCCCGGCGCGGATCCGCTCCACGCCGTCGCGCACGGCGTCGGTCCAGTCCTGCTCGTCGAGGGTGCCCGGGGACAGCCGGACCGCCGCCGGGTCCGCGGCCGGGTCCGCGGCCGGGCGGGAGGGCACGCCGAGCCCGGGGGAGCGGCCGAAGCAACGGGTCCAGGCCCGCGCCACGTCGTCGGCGGTGAGCTCGAACGGCGCCCCGGGGAGCGCGGGGACCACCAGGCTCGCCCATGCCGCGTCCTCGCGGCGCCCCACCGTGAGCGCCGGCACCACGAGCCCGGAGTCCGCCGCGGAGTCCGCCGCGAACGTGAACGCCCCGAAGGCCGTGAGACCGGTGCCGGGCACGCCGACGCGGTCCTCCACGACCGCCGCCGCGACCACGTCGTCCCACCACACGCGCGCGGCCGTGAACCGGTCGGCGCCGCGCACCGTGTGCTGGGCGGCCCGGCCGTGCCCCACGAGGCCGCTGCCGCCGGTCGTCCAGGCGAGCAGGTCGGGGCCCTCCAGCAGCGCCCGGAGGTCCGGCGGCGCCCCCGGGTCCGCGCCCAGCTGGAAGAGCGGCACCGTGAGGGCGTGCAGCACGGGGACCGGCGGGGCGGCGGAGGGGGCGGTGGAAGGCATCGCCCCCCAGTCTAAGCCGCGGCACGGACCGCCCCGGCCGGGAGGGGGCTCCGGCGGAAGGTGCGACAATGGCCGGGTGAACCGAGCAGACCTGTCCAAGCAGCCGCACGAAGTCTCCGCCATGTTCGACGACGTGGCGCCCCGCTACGACGTCCTCAACGACATCCTGTCCCTGGGACGGGCCCGGGGCTGGCGGAAGGTCGTCGCGGAGGCCGTCGCCGCGGTCCCGGGGGAGAAGGTGCTGGACCTCGCCGCGGGGACGGGGACGTCCTCGGAGCCGTACGCGGACGCCGGGGTCGACGTCGTCGCCGCGGACCTCTCGCTCGGCATGCTCGAGGTGGGCCGCGCCCGCCGGCCCGACATCGAGTTCGTCCAGGCCGACGCCACGCAGCTGCCGTTCGCCGACGCGTCCTTCGACGCGGTGACCATCTCCTTCGGCCTGCGCAACATCCAGGACCACCCCCGCGCGCTCGCGGAGATGCTGCGCGTGACCAGGCCCGGCGGGCGGCTCGTGATCTGCGAGTTCTCGACCCCCACCCTCGCCCCTCTGCGCACGGTGTACACCGAGTACCTCATGAAGGCGCTGCCCGGCATCGCGGCCCGCGCGGCGTCCAACCCCGAGGCCTACCGCTACCTCGCCGAGTCCATCGCGGCGTGGCCGGACCAGGAGACCCTCGCCGCCCAGATCGCCGCGACCGGGTGGACCGGGGTGCAGTACCGCAACCTCACCGGCGGCATCGTGGCGGTGCACCGCGCCGTCAAGCCCGCCGCGAGCACCGCCTCCGCCGCCGGATGAGGGCGCTCGTCCTCGGCGGCGGGCCGGCGGGAGCCACGGCCGGGTACTGGCTGGCGGCCGCCGGGATCGAGGTGACCGTCCTCGAGAAGACCTCGTACCCGCGGGAGAAGGTCTGCGGGGACGGGCTGACCCCCCGCGCGGTGCGGGAGATGCGGCTCATGGGGCTGCCGCACGGGCCCGAGCTGGGCTACGCCCGCAACCGGGGCCTGCGGCTCGTGGCCCGGGAGCGCAGCGTGGAGGTGCCCTGGCCGGAGCTCGGCGACTTTCCGTCCTACGGGCTCGTGCGCACCCGGCTCGGCTTCGACCAGCACCTCGCCGAGCACGCCCGGGCCGCCGGCGCCCGCGTCCTGGAGCGCCGCGCCGTGACCGGGGTGCTGCGCGACGGCACCGGGCGGATCTGCGGAGCCCGCGCCGACGTCCTCGACGGGTCCGGCCGGCGCACGGGCGGCACCGAGGAGCACCGTGCCGACGTCGTGCTCGCGGCGGACGGCAACTCCGCCCGGGCCGCCGTCTCGGCCGGCCTGCACAAGCGCGACGACCGCCCGCTGGGCGTGGCGGTGCGCACCTACTACGAGTCCCCGCGCTCGGAGCTCGACTGGATGGAGGGCTGGCTGGAGCTCACCGACGGCAACGACCCGCACCGCAGGCTGCTGCCCGGCTACGGCTGGGTCTTCGGCGTCGGGGACGGCACGGCCAACGTGGGCCTCGGGATCCTGGACACCTCCCCGGCCTTCGGGAGGCTGGACTACCGGAAGGTGCTCTCCGACTGGACGGCGTCGATGCCGCCCGAGTGGACCTTCGACGAGGAGCACCGCAGGGGCCGCGTGCTCGGGGCTGCCCTCCCGATGGCCTTCAACCGCACGCCGCACCACGTGCCGGGGATGCTCCTGCTCGGTGACGCCGCGGGTCTCGTCTCCCCGTTCAACGGGGAGGGGATCTCCAACGCCATGGAGTCCGCCCGCTACGCCGCCGAGCACGTCGTGGAGGCGTCCCGCGCCCACGGCCCCGCCCAGCGCGAGGTCGTGCTCGCCGGCTATCCCCGGCGGGTCCGCCAGGAGTGGGGAGCCCACTTCACGCAGGGCCGGATCCTCGCCCAGCTGATCGGCAGCCCCGCCGTGATGCGGGCCGCCGTCCGCACCGGCATGGCCGTGCCCCCGCTGATGCGCTTCGTGGTGCGCGTGATGGCCGAGCTCTCCGACCGGCCCCCCGGCACGTGGGAGGACCGGGTCGTCGCCCTGCTGGACGCCCTGACGCCGCCCACGGGCAACACCCGTCCCCCGAAAAATCGCTAGAGTGGTGGACCGTGACTGAAACCTCCTCCCCGAGCGCCGGCGGCCCCGCCACGGGCCCCGGCACCGATCAGGTCAAGCTGCCCGCCGGCTTCGACCTCATCGCCTCCGACGACCGGCTGGGGCCGGTCGTGCTGCAGGCGCTCGCCCGGATCGAGGAACGGCTCGACGAGGCCGTGCGCAGCGCCGACCAGCTGGCCGACGTCACGTCCCGCCACCTCCTGCAGGCCGGGGGCAAGCGCGTGCGCCCGCTGCTGACGGTCCTCGCGGGGGAGATCGGCGGCGGCGTCAACGACGCCGTCCTCGAGGCGGCCGCGGTCGTGGAGCTCACGCACCTGGCCACGCTCTACCACGACGACGTCATGGACTCCGCGCCGCTGCGCCGCGGCGTCGCGACGGCGCAGACGGTGTGGGGCAACTCGGTGGCCATCCTCACCGGCGACCTCATCTTCGCCCGCGCCTCCTCGATGGTCTCCGACCTCGGTCAGCGCGCCCTGAAGATCCAGGCCGACACGTTCGAGCGCCTCGTCCTGGGCCAGCTCCACGAGACGGTCGGCCCCGCCGACGGGGAGGACCACCTGGAGCACTACCTCGGTGTGCTCGCCGGCAAGACCGGCTCGCTCATCGCGGCGTGCGGCCACTTCGGGACGGTCCTCGCCGGGGCCGGGCAGGAGGTCGTCGACGTGATGGTCGACTACGGCGAGAAGGTCGGCATCGCCTTCCAGCTCGCCGACGACGTCATCGACGTGACGGGGGAGGACGACGTCTCCGGCAAGTCACCGGGCACCGACCTGCGCGAGGGCGTCCCCACGCTGCCCGTGCTGCTGCTGCGGCGCATGGCGCAGGACGGCGACGCCGACGCACGGCGCGCCGTCGAGCTGCTGGACGCCGACCTCGCCTCGGACGAGGCCCTCGCGCGGGCCGTGGCGGCCGTCTCCGGGCACCCCGCGACCCAGGAGGCGTGGCGGATGGCCAGGCACTGGGCGGACCAGGCGGTCGCCTCGCTCGAGCCGCTGCCGGACTCGGTGGCCAAGCGGGCGCTCACGGCGTTCGCGCACGCGGTCGTCCACCGCGAGGCCTGACCCGCGCGACGCGCCGTCCCCGGTGTGGCGAGGCGATCGTACGGGCTAGCCTGTAGCCGTCCGCAGACCCCTTCCCCCACCGGAGGACGATCCATGACTCCACAGTCCCCACCACGCCGTACCGCGGCGCCCCGCGAGGCGTTCTCCAGCCGGACGGTGTTCATCCTGGCGGCCATCGGCTCGGCCGTGGGCCTCGGCAACATCTGGCGCTTCCCCTACATCGCCTACGAGAACGGCGGTGGGGCGTTCCTCATCCCCTACCTCGTGGCGCTGCTGACCGCGGGCCTGCCGCTGCTGATGCTCGAGTACGGGATCGGGCACCGGTTCCGCGCCTCGGCGCCCCTGGCCTTCCGCCGCCTGCACCCCAAGACGGAGTGGATCGGCTGGTGGCAGATGGGCATCAGCTTCGTCATCGCCGTGTACTACTCGGTCATCCTCGGCTACGCGATGCTCTACACGATCTTCTCCTTCACCAAGGCGTGGGGCGATGACCCCGCGACCTACTTCCTCTCGGACGTCCTGCGGATGTCCGAGGAGGTCACGGTCGGCTTCGACTTCGTCCCCACCGTGCTGGCCGCGACCGCCGTCGCCTGGCTCGCGCTGCTCGTGGTGCTCCTGCTCGGCGTCGCGAAGGGCATCGGCCGGGTCAACCTCGTGCTCATCCCCCTGCTCGTCGTGATGTTCCTCACGATCGTCGTCATCGCCCTGACCCTCCCGGGCGCCGTGGACGGGCTCAACGCCTTCTTCACCCCGAACTGGGGAGCCCTCGGCGACGCCTCGGTGTGGGTCGCCGCCTACGGCCAGATCTTCTTCTCGCTGTCCGTGGGCTTCGGCATCATGATCACGTACTCGTCCTACCTGCGGCCCAAGACGGACCTGACCAGCTCCGGGCTCGTGGTGGGCTTCGGCAACTCGAGCTTCGAGATCCTCGCGGGCATCGGCGTCTTCGCCGCGCTGGGGTTCATGGCCGGCGTCGCGGGCACCGGCGTCGACGAGGTCGCGACCTCCGGCATCGGCCTCGCCTTCATCGCGTTCCCCACGATCATCTCGCAGGCGCCGTTCGGGACGCTGATCGGGGTGCTGTTCTTCGCGACCCTGACCTTCGCGGGGTTCACCTCGCTCGTCTCGATCGTCGAGGTCGTCGTGGCCGCGGCCCAGGACAAGCTGGGGCTGCGCCGGCGCGGGGCCGTCCTGCTCGTCGTCGTGCCCATGGCGCTGATCTCCCTCGCCCTGTTCACCACGACCACGGGACTCAACCTCCTGGACGTCACGGACAACTTCGTGAACCAGTTCGGCATCGTCGCCGCGGCGCTCGTGTCGATCATGCTGCTCACCGCCGGGTTCTCCGCCCTGCCGACCCTGCGGGACCACCTCAATTCGGTGTCCTCCTTCAAGCTCGGCCGGACCTGGATGGTCGTCGTCGGCGGTCTCACCCCGATCGTGCTCGGCTACATCCTCATCGACACGCTGACCCGGACCATCGCGGAGGGCTACGGCGGGATGCCCGCCTGGTTCGTCAACACCTTCGGGTGGGGCACGGCCGGCGCCCTCGTGGTGGTCGCCCTCCTGCTCTCGCGCCTGCCCTGGCCGGCGGCCTCCCGCGGCCAGGAGCTCAGCCCTTCCCCGGCGATCCTGGACGCCTTCACGGACCGGGAACGGATGCGCGGGGACCGGCACCTCTCGCACTGGTCGGAGACCGCGCTGCGAACGCCCGCCCTGGGGCAGGACTTCTCCTACCGCAGCGTCGAGGAGGGGACGGTCGCCGCCCCGGCCGCACCGGGCCGGCACGCCGCCGAGCCGGAGCCTCCGGCCGCGCCCTGGAGCACCCTCAGCACCCCGTCCGGATCCGAGGAGGACCACCGATGACCACCCCAGCAATCATCATGCTCATCGTCGCCGTGTGCACGGTGTGGGGCGGATTCATCGCCGCCGTCCTGCACCTCCGGCGCAGCCCCGAGGATCCGGACGACGACCAGGGCTTCGGCGCGGACGACTACGTCCGCACCACCTGACCGGCCCGGAACGGCAGGGGGCCCGGGACCCCCGCGATCGCGGTCCCGGGTCCCCTGCCTTCCGGAGCCCGGTCTTCCGGGCCCTGCCGGTCGTGCTCCGGGGCCGTGCCGGTCACCGGCCGCTCAGGCGCGCCGGACACGGGGCGCCCGCGCCGCGTCCAGCACGAGCATGACCACCGCTATCCACACGAAGCCGAAGCCGATCCAGCGCACGAGCGGCATCTGCTCCCCGAAGGCCACCACCGCCAGCAGGAACTGCCCGAGGGGCGCGACGTACTGGATCATGCCGACCGTGCTCAGCGGCAGCCGCGTGGCGGCCATGCCGAAGAGGATCAGCGGCACCGCGGTGATGACCCCCGCGGAGAGCAGCAGGAGGAGGTGGCCCGTGCCCTCCGTGCCGAGGGTCAGCCGGCCGTCGGCGGACAGGACGGCCACGACCCACGCCGCGAGCGGTGCCAGCGCGATCGTCTCGACGGTCAGGGTCACGATGGCCGGGTAGGACCCGCCCATCCTGTTCTTGACGAGTCCGTAGAAGCCGAACGAGAACGCCAGTCCCAGGGACAGCCACGGCACCTGGCCGTAGAAGACGGCCATCACCACGACGGCGACGAAGCCGACCGCCACGGCCGCCCACTGCAGCGGGCGCATCTTCTCCCGGAGGACCACCACGCCGAGCAGGATCGCCACGAGCGGGTTGATGAAGTAGCCGAGGGAGGCCTCGAGCGTGTTGCCCGTCGTCGTCGCGACCGTGTAGAGGAACCAGTTGACGCCGATCAGCACGCCCGCCAGGGTGAGCGCGGCGAGGGTGCGGGGCGAGCGCAGGGCCCGCCCCAGAGGGCCGAGCCCGCCCGTGGCGGCCAGCAGGATCAGGCAGAACGCGAGCGAGAAGAGCACGCGCAGCGCGACGATCTCCGTGGGGGTGGCGGGCTCCAGGGCGACGAAGTACAGGGGGAGCAGTCCCCAGATGCCGTAGGCGCCGAAGCCGGACAGCACACCGGCCCGGGTCCGCGACTGCTCGTCGGGAGCCGGGCCGGGCGCGGTGTTGTATGCGGTCACGCTCGAGGGTACCGCCGGGGGTCAGAGGCCGAAGAATCGGCTGAAGAAGCCCTTCTTCCGCTCGCCCTGCTCCTCCTCCGCGGTCTCCTCGGCCGTCTCGCCGGGGGCCTGACCGGCGGTCTCCTCGGACACCTCCCGCTGCTCCGGGGCTGGGTGCGCCCCCGGCTCGGGCCGCGCCGGCGCGGCGGCCGGCGGGACCACGGCCTCGGGCTCCTCGGCGCGCTCCCCGGCCGGCCGTGCCGTCGCGGCGGGGCGCTCGGGCGCCCGCTCCTCGCCGTCCGGCCGGACCGGCTCGGGGCCGGGCACGACCGTGGTGCTCACCCGGCCGGGACGGACGTCGCGGTCCTCGGACGGCTCCTGGTCGAAGGGCAGGTCCGTGTCCTCGTAGCGGGCCGGGACCGGCTGCAGCGGCTCCTCGACGGGCACGGGGCGCTCCTCCGGGACCTCCTCGGGCTCCACGACGTCGGGCACCTCGGCGGGCACGGGGCGCTCCTGGGGCGCGGCGACGGGGGTCTCGACCCGGCGCGGCTGGGCGGCCTCGCGGGCCGCCGTGGCCTCGGCGGCCCCGCGCTCCCCCCGCAGCGCGGCAGCACGGTCCCGCGCGTCGGCGACGAGCCCCGCCAGGACGTCGGCGCCCACGGTCGCCTCGGCGGGCTCGACGCCCGAGATCTGGTGGTCGTCGAACCAGAAGCGCTGTGCGCCGTCGCCGACGGTCACGACGCACGTGGCCTCCGTGTCCCACTCGATGTGGGCGCCGCGCAGCTTGGCGTAGGAGTCGACCGCGAGGTTGTGGTCCACGGCGGTGTCCGTGGTCAGCGCCTCGGCGATGACCCGCATCATCCGCTCCACGGTCAGCTCGGGCAGGTCGAACTCCGGACCGTCCAGCAGCAGCCACGCCGTGACGCCCCCACCGGCGGTCGCCGGGTAGTGCGCGTAGATCCCGGTCACGGCCTTGGCGGCGAGCGTCAGCCGGCGGGCCAGGCCCTCGACCACGGGGAGCTCGTCGGTGGACAGCTCGGGGACGCCGAGGCGTTCCCCGGCCTCGCGGGCCTGGACCGCGGCGGCGACCACGACGGCCGGGAAGTGCCCCAGCTCCTGCCAGGACCAGATCCAGGAACCGCGGGAGGCGGACTCCGTGCCCAGCAGGTACGGGGTGAGGGTCGTGGGCGGCTCGGTCTGCAGGGTGAACGCGGGAGCGGAGAAGTCGACGTCCCAGCCGGCGCCGTGGGTCAGCTCGGCCAGCCTGGCCTGGTACTCGGTGGAGATGAAGATCGACTCGTCGATCAGATCCTGCAGCGTTTTCGTCATGCGTCCAGGCTAGCAACCATCACGGGCCCCCGAGCGTCACGCCGGACGGGGTGCCCGGCGCCGCCGGGCCCGGCCGGTCGCTCCCCGGCGGCCCTTCGGTAGGGTGGACGGCGAGACCCCGCGGGACCGCGCGACGCCCCGTCCGGACCGGCGCCCGCGCCCGTGACCACGACGACCCGAACAGGCCCCGCGCGGGCCGGGAACGAGCCACCGCATGAGCGAGACCCCCGCCACCCCGACGCCCGGCCCCGAGCAGCAGGAGCTGCTGAGCAGGATCGGCTCCTGGGTGCTGTCGGTCCTGCGCACGGATCCGGGCTGGGACCGGACGGTCGTGGACCTGAAGTTCCAGGGCGGGCGGGTGCACCTGCGCGTGCGCGAGCACCGCGGCGACGAGGTGCTCCCCGGCACCGCCGGTCCCATCAAGGAGGGAAGCGCCGTGCTGCCGGTCGTGGAGCGGCTGCGCGAGCTCTCCTACGTGCCGGGGCGCGGAACCTGGTTCACCGCCACGGTCGTCATCCTGGCGGAGGGCTGGCCCGAGCCGACACACCGGATCGGCGGGCGCTTCGACCTCGAGGGCAGGCCCGCCGAGTGGGGGACCGAGGGGCCCTACTCGGGCCGGGACCTGCTGGACCACCTCGAGCGGTTCCCGCGCACCCGGGACCGGGTCCCCGCGTGGGCACGGGAGCTCGCGGTCCAGGACGGCGTCGACCTGCCGGTGGCCGACCCCGGGGCCGCCGGCGGCCCTGCCACCGCTGCCGACCCTGCCGCGGGCACCGACCTCGGGGCCGGCGACGGCCAGGACCGCGAGGGCGTGGTGCACCCCGCGGTCCGGACGGCCGTCGACCGGTTCGTGGCCGCCCCGGACAACACGGGAATGATCGAGGTCGTGCGCCAGTGCATGGCCGGCACGCTGCTGCTGGACATCAGCGACAGCACGCTGGAGGCCGGCCCGAACGGCGAGACCGTGGGGCCCGGCTCCCAGGTGCGCGTGCAGACCCTGCGGGAACCGGACGGGACGAGGTCGCTGGCGGTGTACACCTCGGCCGCGGAGGCGCAGGCGATGTTCGACCGGCACCACCCGGAGGGCGGGAAGCCCGTGCTCCTGCGCCAGCCCGCCGTCAAGATCCTGCAGATGGTCGCCGACGAGGCGCAGTACGACCACCTCGTGATCGACCCCGCTCGGCAGGGCTGCCGGATCGGCCGCCCGCAGGTCGAGTGGGCCATGCGCGCCCCGCACAACGACGTGGTCAAGGCGGCGATGCTCGAGAACAACATGTCGCAGCTGCTCGCCGGGCTGCTCGCCCCTGATGCGGTGCTCCTTCTCGGCACCCGCGTCCAGGACGGCCGGGCCGTGCCGGTGTACGCGAAGCCCCAGGAGGAGGGGGCCCGGCCCGACACCCTGCTGCTGTTCACGTCCGCGGCCGAGGTCGCCGTCCTGGACACGACCCTGGAGGTGCGCTCGGCGCCGGCCCGCCAGGCGCTGCGGTTCGCGCTCGACGCCGGGGCCGCGAAGGTCTGCGTCAATGCCCACGCCCCCGTGGCCACGCTCACGGCGGAGCAGGTGCGGGACCTGCTGGCCCTCGTGGAGAAGAAGGAGGGCGGCGCCGGGAGCGGGAGCGACGGGCAGAGCGCCGGAACCCCGGACGGGGGCGGGACGCCGGACCGGGCCGAGGACGGGAGCCGGCCGGGGACCGCGGGCGACGAGGACCGGCGCGGGAGCTGAGCCCGGTCAGGAGCTCTCGGGGGAGGTCCCGGCGGGAGCGGTGGCGAGGCAGTCGGCGCAGATCCCCTGGTACACGACGTCGGCGGCCAGGAGCTGCATCCCGTGGTGCTCCGAGGGCACGAGGCACGGCGCCTGGCCGACGGCGCAGTCGACGTCGGCGACGGACCCGCAGCGCACGCAGTAGGCGTGGTGGTGGTTGTCACCGGTGCGCGTCTCGTAGAGGGCCGGCGAGGCCGGCGGCTCGAACTTCCGCAGCATGCCGACCGCCGTGAGGTCGGACAGGACGACGTACACGGACTGGACCGTGATCGTGGGCAGGACGGCGCGGACCTCGGCCACGACCGCCTCGGCGGTGGAGTGGGGATTGCGGTAGACGGCGTCGAGCACGGCCAGTCGCTGCTTGGTGACGCGGCGGCCGTGGGCGCGCAACCGGTCCGACCACGCGGCAGTGCGGCCGGCGTCCGCGGCGGGACGTTCCGATGTCTCCATGCTCCTACCGTAGCGTTATCATGACGAACTCACAATAGTGAGCGCCCCGCCGCGTCCGGGCCGGCGGGCTCGGTCCGGCCTGTGTGACGGGGCACTGCGGCTCGTGACGCGCCGTCGTGCCGTGCTCCGCCGAGCGACCTAGCATGGGGGCGGGGGATCGGGGGATCCGTGGCAGGAGCGACGCGTCGTCGTGCCCGCCGCCGTCGACCCGGCCGGGCAGGCCGGGGCCGCGGGAGGGAGCTCCAGCGCTCACCCGCACCGCCCAGCTGCCACCCGACTCGAGACCCACGGAGAGCCCATGACGCGTCAAGCCCCCGCGACGGCCACGGACCGCGCCCCACGCACCGACGAGGAGCTGCTCGCCGCCGTGCGGGCGCAGGAGCCGCACGCCTTCCGGGACCTCCGGGACCGGCACTGGCCCACGGCCGTGGCGGTGGCCGGTCTGCACACGCCGGCCCCCCAGGACGCCGAGCAGCTCGCGGGGACGGCCGTGGACCAGGTCGTCGCGGACCTCTCGGCGGAGGAGTCCCCCCGGGCCTTCCTGCGCGCCCGGCTGGTCGACGTGGTGGGGCGTGCCGCGACACGGTCCCCGCAGGCGGCGGAGGCGGTCACCGGGGTCTTCCTGGGCCTCCCCGCCGACCGGCAGGCCGTGCTGTGGCACGCCGACGTCGAAGGACTGGAGCCCGCCCGGGTCGCGGAGATCCTCGGACGCACCACCGCCGCGGCCACCGCGCTGCACCTGGAGGCCCGTGCGGAGCTCCGCACGGCCTACCGGCGGGCGAGCCTCGAGCTGCCGGGCACGGCGGGGTGCGAGGCGCTCGCCGGGGATCTCGGCGCCTTCGTGGGCGGCGCCCTGGCGGGCGAGCCGCTCCGCCGCGTCCAGCAGCACCTGGACGACTGCCCGCGCTGCGCCGCCGACCACCTGTACCTCCAGGACACCGAGGCGGGACTGCGGGGCCGGCTCCTGCCCGCGCTCGCCGGCGTGTCCCCCTGGGGAGCCAAGGCCCAGGAGGTCGCGGCCCTCGTCCGAGCCGCCGGCCGGACCAGCGCCGAGCGGATGACGGCGGGGCCGCGTGCCGATGTCGCCGGCCGGTCGCTGGCCGCCGTGGCCGTCTCACGCCGTGGGCGGCAGGTGCTCGTGGGCGCCGGCGCCCTGGCGGCCGCGGCGGCCCTGGCCGGGGTCGCGGTGACGGGGCAGGGTGAGGCCGGGCCGCAGGCCGCGGACCCCCGCGGCGGGGAGAGCGTCTCGGCCCCGGGGAGCCCCGGGCCGACGTCCACGGCAGGCCCGCTCTCGACGTCCCCGGCCCGTGGTCAGGACGGTCCGGCCGTCGACGCGGACGCCGGACCGGCGGAGCGGCTGCTGTCCCTGCCCACCACCGAGCCCTCGCCGGGACCCCTGACAGAGCCCGCCGCCCGGGCGCGGGGAGCGGGCTCGCGCGGCGGAGCGGTCCTCACCGCGGGCGGCAGCCCGGCACAGGACGGGGCCACCGCGAACCGGACCGGCGACGCGGCCGGAGGAGGGACCGCGGCCGCCGCGACGACGGCTCCGGGGGCCGGGAGCACGGGGGCCCGGAGCAGCGGTACGACGGGGGCCCCGTCGACGGAGGCGCCGGGGGACGCGACCGCGCCGGCGGGCGCGAGCCGTGCCGGCGGCACTCCGGCAGCCGGCACCGGAGGCTCCGGCACGGGCGGCCGCGATGCCGGCGGCACGTCGGACGGGTCCACGTCGGCGGGCCGCGGTGGCTCGACCGCCCCGGCGCCCGGCCGCCCGGGGCGGTCGCCGGACGGTCCGTCCACGCAGACCGGGGGTTCCGGTACCGGCGCTCCCGTGACGGAGAGCCCCGCACCGCCGGCCCCGGACACGACGGGGCAGGTCCCCGACGCGCCGAGCCCGGGTCCGGGCCCGCTCCCGCCCGCCGCGGATCCCGGCGCGCTCCCGGGCAGCCCGCCGGCCGGCGTGCCGGTGCCGCTCTCACCGGAGGACCTCGTGCCGCCGGTGGCCGGGGAGCCGGTGCCCGGCGCCTGAGCCCGGCCCGGGTGCCCGGCCCGGCGCTCCGGAACCACCGCAGGAGCGGCCGGCCACCGTTCCCCGGCCCCGGCTGGGAAGTGCCTGCGAGCGCCCCGGACCGGGAAGAGGACGTGCGCCCGCGCGGTTGTGCCCAACGGAACACCCCGTCCTGCCAGAAGGAGCCGCGCCCGCCATGCACCACCACAACAACGGCCTCAAGACCGTCATGCTGCTGGGCGGGTTGTGGGCGGTCCTGCTCGCCATCGGCTGGGTCGTGGCCAGCGGGACGGGGAGCAGCGCGTTCATCTGGATCTTCGCGCTCATCGGGCTGGCCTCCACCGCCTACAGCTACTGGAACAGCGACAAGCTCGCGCTCCGTGCCATGCGCGCGATCCCGGTCACGGAGCAGCAGGCCCCGGGGTACTACCGGATCGTCCGTGAGCTCTCGCAGCGGGCGCGTCAGCCGATGCCACGGCTGTACATCGCTCCGACGCTGAGCCCGAACGCCTTCGCGACCGGCCGCAACCCCGAGAACTCCGCGGTCTGCGTGACCGAGGGGATCCTCCAGATGCTCGACGAACGCGAGCTGCGGGGCGTGCTGGGGCACGAGCTGATGCACGTCTACAACCGGGACATCCTCACGTCCTCCATCGCCGCGGCCGTCGCGGGCGTCATCACCTCGGCGGCGCAGTTCCTCCAGTTCGCGGCGATCTTCGGAGGAGGCCGGGGCGACGGGCGTGGCAACCCCCTGGTGGGCCTGCTCATGGCGTTCCTCGCGCCCGTGGCCGCCACCATGATCCAGCTGGCGGTCTCCCGGACCCGCGAGTACGACGCCGACGAGGACGGTGCGAAACTCACCGGCGACCCCCTGGCCCTGGCCTCGGCGCTGCACAAGATCGAGCTGGGCACAAGTGCGCGGCCCTTGAACCCGGCCGACCAGAAGCTCGTCAACACCTCGCACCTGATGATCGCCAACCCGTTCCGGAGCGGAGGGGTCACCGGCCTGTTCCGCACCCACCCGCCGACCGCGGACCGCGTGGCCCGGCTGGAGGGCATGGCCGGCCTCGGCCGGCGCTGACGGGTCCGCCACCGGCGCCCGCGTCCGGCTGCCACGATCCCGTCCCTGCCGCTCGCCCGGCCCCTGGGACCACACCGGGAGCTCGCCCTGAAGAGCCCCCGTCCCCTTACGCCCCCGGCGACTCACCCCTAGCGTGAGAGGCAGACAGCCTCTGCGCCCCCTGACCGGTGCCCGGCCCTGAACCAGCCCGACACCTCGACCCCTGGAGGTCTGCACATGACCGATCCCCCCACGGCACCCCTCAGCCGGATACCTCCCGCTGTGCCCGCGCCGCCGGGCGACCCGGGGTGCGTGCTGCCGCCCGAGCCCGCGCTCCGGCCCGAGTCCGTGGCCGAGGACGTGGTTCCGCCCCGGCCGGCGGTCGTGGCCGACGAGGAGATCCCGCCCGAGCCCACGGTCGAGGACCCTCCGTGGCGGGCGGGCGCCCGCCTGATCCGGTTCCGCGTCCGCGCCGACCACCACGGGCTGCGGCTGCGGGCGGGGGAATCGGTGCTCTGCGTGCCGTACGAGCCTGCCGAGCTGGGCATGGTGGTGCTGGTCCGCTGCGAGAGCGACGGCCACGCACCCGGGGCGCTGCTCTCCGTGCGGGAACTGGACTACGTCGGGGAGGCCGGGCGGCACGCCGGCGACGTCGACTGGGACGAGCCCGGGACGCGGGCCTGGCCGGCCGCGGCGCGCTCGTGGCGTCCGTCCTGGCCGGCCCGCCGGCGGAAGTAGCCCCGGCCGTCATGGCCGGCGTCGCCACGGCCCTGGACCCGTCCGTCCTCCGGGCGTACGGTCGAGGAGAGCTGCGTGCTGGACGCAAGCCGGGCGGGAGCCACGATGCAGACCGGACTGACCGACTTCTCCCTCTTCGACGCCATCGCAGGACGCCGTGCCCGCCGCTTCGGCCTGGGCATGGAGATCCCCTCGGGGCCCCTCGCCCACAGATCGGAGGCCGAGCCCCTTGGCCTGTCGGAGCGGGAACGCTCGATCCTCGTCGCGGCGGGAACCGGGGTCACCGGGTGGTCCTTCGGCGTCCCCTTCGGCCCCGACCGCCCCGACGAGCACGCCCACTACACGCAGCGGTTCACCGGACGCACGGCGCCGACCGCCGCCGGCATCGGTACGCCGGTGCTCTTCGCGACCGATGACTCGGGGACGTATCTGACGAACACGCGTGACCTCCTTCCCGATCACGCCGGTGGGGGCACGGGGAGCCGCGACGACGCCCAGGACGCCATGGTCGAGCTGGTCCGCGCCCACACCGTGCAGCTGTCCGGGCGGCGGCTCGACCTGCCCGCGGCTCCGCCGCACATGCTGGAACCGAACCTCTGGATGGCGAACGCGCCGGGCTCGACCGTGTTCCTGCCCGTGGCCGACGCCAGCCAGCAGGTGCTCGGGTTCATGGCCATGGCCCTGGCCAACGGCAACGTGCTGGTCGACGACGTGGCCGGGCGCCCGGCCGGCGACCCTGCGCCCTTCGTCCGCAGCGGCCTGCTCGACGAGGGCAAGCGCATCCCGTTGACGGTGCTCCAGCAGATGGCCTACGAGGCGAACGTCGCCGAGCTCGCCTTCATGGGCCACAACATCGTGCTCACCCTGCAGGCGATGGGGCTGGGCGGGCTGTACTTCAACGGGCTCAACCGGTGGAGCGTCCTGGGCGCGTTCCAGGACCAGGGGATCGACGGGCTCGGCTTCCGGTTCGTGCGCGACCCCCGGTGGACCCTGCCCAATCCCGTGGGCCTCGACGGCCACTTCGAGGGACTGTGCCCGCCGTACGTGTCCGACATGCGCGAGGCCGTGGACATCTTCGTGGAGCGCAAGTTCGGGCCCGGGGGCGCCTACGACCCGGGCACACCGGGAGCCTGGGCCGACGCCGAGGCGGTCAAGCGGGGGGTCACGCCCTACTCCGAGGAGTTCGTCGACTGCCTGGCCGGGGTCGCCCAGTACGTCCACGACACGTACGGCAGGTTCCCGAACACCTTCACGACCATGGTGCTCACGGGCTACGTCCAGGCCGTGCACCTCGACACCGGCTTCTACGACGCGCACTACCGGCCCGGCGCATACCTCCCCACGCACGCGCACCACATGGAGCGCTGGCACGGGGACGGTGCCGGGGACTGATCCCGGAACCGTCCCCGTGCCGGCGGTACGTGTCAGCGGTAGTTGATGAACTGCAGGTCCACCTCGAGGTCCGAGCCCTTGAGCAGGGCGATGACGTCCTGCAGGTCGTCACGGGACTTCGAGGAGACCCGGAGCTCGTCGCCCTGGATGGTGGCCTTCACGCCCTTGGGCCCCTCGTCGCGGATGAGCTTGGTGATCTTCTTGGCCTGGTCCTGCGCGATCCCCTCCTTGACGGAGGCCTCGATCCGGTACTCCTTGCCGGAGGCGAAGGGCTCCCCGGCGTCGAGGGACTTCAGGGAGATGCCCCGTTTGACGAGCTTGGACTGGAACACGTCGAGAACGGCGTTCACCCTCTCCTCCGAGTTCGCCTTCATGAGGATCTTCTCGCCGGAGAAGTCGATCTCCGCGCCCACGCCCTTGAAGTCGTAGCGCTGGGCGATCTCCTTCTGCGCCTGGTTGAGGGCGTTGGAGACCTCCTGCTTGTCGACCTTGCTGACGACGTCGAACGAGGAATCGCTGGCCATGCTGCCTCCTGTGGTGGGACCGGTGGGCGGGCCGCGCACGACCCGCCGGACTGGGGCACAGTCTAGTGGGACGGCTCCGTCATCGTTTCGTGATCTGAGGTCAAGCGTCCGTTCAGGTCGGGCTCCCAGGATGGTGGCATGAGCAAATCCCAGGGCCACGACGACGTGGCGCCCGGACCGGGGCTCGCCCGCCGCGGAACGGCGGTGGCGGCCACCGCCCTGGCGGCCGTCCTGCTGATGGGCGTCGGGCTGATCCCCGCGTCGGCGACCGAACCCCCGCCCCACGCGGAGACCGGTGTCTCCGCGCCCGAGGAGCTCGACCCCGACGTCGCCGCGCGCCTGGTCGGCGTCGCCGAGGAGCTCGCGGAGGCCGTCACCCACGGGGAGATGACCGAGGAGCAGGCGAAGAACTTCCTGCTGCAGGTCCGCCTGCGGATCGAGCGGTGAGGCCCCCGGGAGAATTTCGCATCGAGCGGGATCTTCTGTACTGTTGAAGTGCTCCCGCTCGCGGGGGCGGCACCTTCCGGCCCGGACGGACCGGTGGTGAGACCCCGGCAGATTACCCGAGCGGCCAAAGGGGGCTGACTGTAAATCAGCTGGCACAGCCTACGGGGGTTCGAATCCCTCATCTGCCACAGCTCGCAACGAAGAAGTCCCGGTCCTGCGACCGGGACTTCTTCGTTGTCCGGTTCGTTGTCCGGACCCGGCGGAGCGGCCGGCCTCGCCGGCTCCCCTTGCGCCGCACCCGGGGGAGCGGCCGGTGCGGCGCCGGCCGTTGACGATTGTCAACAGCCGCGGCGTCCTTGTACCGTCTGGCGACAGCAGCGTTGCGTCACCTCGGCCCCGCCCGGGCCTCCGACCCGACCGGGAAGCGGCCGTCGGCGCCACGGCGACCTCCTCGTCGACACCACAGCACGTCGTCGCGAGGCCCACCCGGCGCCGACCGCCCCACCGATCCCGCAGGAGTCCCGCCCATGGACGCCCCACCCCCGTCGCCCCGGAGGGCCGCGCCCCGGCGGCGTGCGCCCCTGGCGCTGGCGGTGGCGGGGACCGCGGCCGTGCTGTCCGGGATCCTGCTCTCCGGTGACCCCGGGCCGGCGACCTCCTCCGCACCGGTCTCCTCCCCTCCGGGCTCCGCGGCTCCGTCGACGGCCACGGGAACGGCCGGCCCGGTCGCGTCCGGCGCCGCGGACGCGGAGGGGACGGCCGGCGGACGGCCGCCGGCGGCACCACCGGTGCGCATGGTCGTCGAGGACGCGGCGGTGGACGTCGCGGTCCTGCCGCTCACTCCCAGCGCCGAGGAGAACGCCGCGCAGCTGCTCGTGCCCCCCGAGACCCTCGACGGCTACTGGCTCACCCCCTACGGCATGCCCGGGGAGGGCTCGCAGAACACCACCTACATCACCGGTCACAGCTGGGAGGACCGCGAGGCGCCCTTCAACCGGCTGAGCGACCCGGGACTGGTGGGCAGCGAGATCGAGCTGCGCACCGGGACGGGGACGGTGGAGTACGTGGTGGACTCCGTGGTCACCCACGACAAGGACACCCTCAAGGACAGCGAGATCTGGCACGTGGTGCCGGACCGGCTGGTCGTCGTCAGCTGCTACGCCCAGGACCTGTGGGGCAAGAACGTGGTGCTCACGGCGTCGCCCGTGCCACCGGCCTCCTGACGGACCGTGCGGGGACCCTCCCGTCCTCCTGCCGGCGGGCGGTCTTGAGCCACGAGTGAAATCCTGTGCGGCGGGGTGGCCCGGACCTCTAGGCTGGACGGCATGGCTACCGTTGACATCACCCAGGACACCCTGGGCCAGACCATCGCCGAGAACGACATCGTCCTGCTGGACTGGTGGGCCGAGTGGTGCGGTCCGTGCAAGCAGTTCGCCCCGACCTACGAGGCCGCCTCGGAGAAGCACGACGACATCGTCTTCGGGAAGGTCGACACGGAGGACCAGCAGATGCTCGCCCAGTCGGCGCAGATCTCCTCGATCCCCACGCTCATGGCCTTCCGCGAGGGCATCCTCGTGTTCTCGCAGCCGGGCGCCCTGCCCGCCTCCGCCCTGGACGAGGTGATCAGCGCGGTCAAGGGCCTCGACATGGAGGAGGTCCGCGCCGAGGTCGCCAAGCACTCCCAGGACGCGCCGAACGCCTGACCGAACGACGACGACGCCGGGCCCCGCCACACGGCGGGGCCCGGCGTCGTCGTGCCGCGTCCTCGTGCGGCATCGCCCTCCGGTGGGGTCCGGCTCAGACCACGCCGCTGACGCCCAGCAGCGAGCCGAGCGCGAACGTGGCCGCCAGGGCCAGCGCGCCGCCCACCACCATGCGCAGGACGGCGCGTCCGTGGTGCGGCGTGTCGCCCAGCCGGGCGCCCAGCCAGCCGGTCAGCGCGAGGGCCGCGAGCACCGCCACGAAGGTCACGGGGATCCGCCAGGCCTCCGGCGGGAGCAGGATCGCGAGCAGGGGCAGCGCCGCCCCCACCACGAAGGACAGCGCGGACGCGACCGCGGCGTTCCAGGGGCTGACGATGTCCTCCTGGTCGATGCTCAGCTCCGCGTCGAGGTGCGCGGCCAGGGCGTCGTGCTCGGTGAGCTCCACCGCCACCCGGCGGGCCGTCTCGGGGGACAGGCCCTTGGCGGCGTAGATCTCCGCCAGCTCCGCGAGCTCGGCCTCGGGCATCTGCTCGAGCTCGTGCTTCTCCTTGGCGATCAGGGCGTGGTGGGAGTCGGACTGGCTCGACACCGAGACGTACTCGCCCTGGGCCATGGACAGGGCCCCGCCGAGCAGGGCCGCGGCGCCCGCGATCAGGATCGCGCCGGTGTCCGAGGTCGCCCCGGCGACGCCGACGACCACGGCGGCCACCGAGACGATGCCGTCGTTGGCGCCGAGGACCCCGGCGCGCAGCTTGTTCATCCGCTCGGTGTAGCCCGTCCCGTGCGGCTCGTGCATGACGTGTTCTGAGGTCATGGCACCATTGAACGCCCGCGCGGGCCCTGCCGCCAGGAAGGACAGCGTGTCCTCACCGGGCCCGGTGGTCCTCCGGGCGCAGGCGCGGGGCGAAGGAGGGCTTGCGGAACCCGGAGGCGCGCAGCAGCCGCACCACCCGCTGGCGGTCGCCCCGCCACGGCTCGAGCAGCTGGAGCATCCGCCGGTCGTCGCCGGGCCGCCGGTCGAAGAACCAGCACACCGTGTCCGCGAGGTGGAAGTCGAGGACGCTCACGGAGTCCGGGTCCCCGTGCGTGCACTGGACGATCTCCGCGACCGTCCAGGGGCCGAGCCCGGGGACCGAGCGCAGGGCGCGGTGCAGCCCGGCGTCCAGCGGGCCCCGGCCGAGACGCTCGAGCGCCCCGGCCCGTTCGGCCACCCGGCGGACCGTGGCCGCCCGGCCGCCGTCGACCCCCGCCCGGTGCCACTCCCACGCCGGGACCCGGCGCCACGCCTCCGGGGTCGGCGGCACCCGCATCCCGGCCGGCGCGGGCCCGGGGGCGGGCTCGCCGTGGCGGCGCACCAGGCGGCGGTGGGCGGCCACGGCCTCGCGCACGGTGACGCGCTGCTCGAGCACCGAGACCACCGCGCGGTCGAGCACACGACCGGTCGAGGGCAGCCGCAGGCCCGGGTGGTGGTGCCGGGCCGCGGCCAGCCGGTGCGGCAGCGCGCGAAAGGCCTCCGAGGCCTCGAACCGCTCCCAGGAGTCCTCGGCGCCGGCCCAGCGCGGGGCCTCGGCCAGGAACTCCGCGGCGCCCGGCCCCCACGCGCGCACGAGCACGGGACGGTGCAGGGGGGTGCCCGGGCCGGTGCGGGAGAACCGGGCGGACACCGGCCCCGTGGCCGTCCGCGCGGTGAGCCACACGACGTCCGGGGCGAGCACCCGCAGCACCGGGTCGCCGCCGCCCCGGCCGAGGACGCCGAGGGTCTCGCCCAGGTGCAGCGCGCCCGCGGGGTCCCACACCAGCTCGGCGTCCGCGGGCCCCGCCGGGCGCGGGCGGGTGGGCGGGGAGGTGGTCGTGGACATGAGACCATGATGGCAGTCCTGTCCGACGGCTCCGCCCCGCCACGAGGCCCGATGCCCTCCACCGCACTCCGCCGCACCGCCCCGTCCGGCCGCGCGCGCCCGCGCCCCGGTCGGGAGCGAATGCTGCCCGTGGCGGTGGGGCTGCTGGTGCTGGTCCTCTACACGTGGTGGTCGCTGCTGCAGTGGCACCGGTGGGAGGTGCCGTCCTGGGACCTGGGGATCTTCACCCAGCTCGCGAAGTCCTACGCCGCCGGGTACGGGCCGGTCGTGCACATCAAGGGCCACGGCGCGAACCTCCTGGGCGACCACTTCCACCCGATCCTCGTCCTCCTCGCGCCGGTGTACGCCGTGTTCCCCTCCGCCCTGACGCTGCTCGTGGTCCAGGACGTGCTCGTGGCCGTCTCCGCGTGGGCGGTCACCCGGTTCGCGGTCCGCTCGCTCGGCGCCGGGCCCGGCGCGGCGCTGGGGCTCGCCTACGGCCTGAGCTTCGGGCTGCAGGCGGCCGTGTCCGTGCAGTTCCACGAGGTCGCCTTCGCGCTGCCCCTGCTGGCCCTCGCCCTCGGCTACCTGGTCGAGGGCCGGTGGACCGCGTCAGCGCTGTGGGCCGCGCCCGTCGTGTTCGTCAAGGAGGACCTCGGCGTCACGGTCGCGGTCCTCGGCCTGGTCCTCGCGTGGCGGGCGCACCGCGAGGCGGGCGGGAGCCGCCGTCCGGTGGCCGTGGGGCTCGGGCTGGCCGCGTGGGGCGCGACCTGGTCGGCGCTCGCGGTCACGGTGGTCCTGCCGGCCCTCAGCGCCGACGGCCGGTTCGCCTACGCGGACCGCCTCGACGTCGGGGCCGCGCTCGCGGACCCCGTGGCGGCGCTGGTGGGCCTCGTGGTCCCGGGGCAGAAGGCGCTGACCTGGCTGACGCTGCTGCTGACGGGGGCGGTGGTGGTGCTCCGGTCCCCGCTGGCGCTCGTCGCCCTGCCCACGCTCCTGTGGCGGATGCTCTCCCCGAACCACGGCTACTGGGGGACGGGCTGGCACTACAGCGCCGTGCTCATGCCCATCGTCCTCCTCGCCCTGCTCGACGCCGTGCTCCGGCTGCGCCAGGGGTCCCGGCCGGGCGTGCGCGCCGCGGCGCGCGCCGCCCCGGTCCTGGCCCTCGGGGTCGCGCTGCTGCTCCTGCCGGCCCGCCCCCTGGCCGGCCTCGCGGACCCGGACGCCTACCGTCCCGACCCCCGGGCCGCGGCCAAGGCCGCGACGGTCGAGGCCGTGCCCGCCGGTGCGAGCGTGGCCACGGACCTGTCGCTGATGAACCGGCTGGTGCCGGTGGCGCAGGTGCACTGGGTGGGGACGCGGGGGGACCCCGCGCCCGAGTACGTGGTCGTGGACCGGCTCGGCGCCGCGTGGGGCGGGAACCCGCCCCAGGACGTCGCGGCGTGGGCCCGGCAGGCCTACGGCGCCGACTACACCGTGGTGCGTGACGAGGCGCACCTCGTCGTGGCACGTCGCGGGGGCTGAACGCGCCGGCGCGTGCGGTAGACTGGCAGGACCGAATCCGGTCACTCCCTCACTCTCTCGTGCAACGCGGTGCCGTCAGCGCACCGTCTCCGGCCGCGGCCCGTCCGCGCCGTGTCCGACGCTCCCGCCCCGCGCGGAGCGCCAAGTGGTTGGCAGGGACGTCCGGACACCACGACCGTGGCCGACGCCCCAGGACCTGCTCCGGGCCCGCCACCCGCACAGAACGAGGCACTTCTCCATGACCGTCGACACCCCCGGCGCGCCCGGCTCCACCGAGGAGCACACCACCACCTTCGCCGAGCTCGGCATCGACCCCCGGGTGCTCGCCACCCTGGACGAGGTCGGCTACGAGAACCCCACGCCCATCCAGGCCGCGACGATCCCGGTCCTGCTCGAGGGCCGCGACGTCGTGGGCCTGGCCCAGACGGGCACCGGCAAGACCGCGGCCTTCGCGGTGCCGGCGCTGTCCCGGCTGGCCGAGCTGGCCGACGTCAACGGCGTCTCCCGCAGCACCCAGGTGCTCGTGCTCGCCCCCACCCGTGAGCTCGCGCTGCAGGTCGCCGAGGCCTTCTCCACCTACGCCGGCCACCTCGAGGACTTCACCGTCCTGCCCGTCTACGGCGGCTCGCCCTACGGCCCCCAGCTGGCCGGGCTGCGCCGCGGCGCCCAGGTCGTCGTCGGCACTCCGGGGCGCGTGATCGACCACCTCAAGAAGGGGTCCCTGGACCTCTCCGGCCTGCAGTACGTGGTCCTCGACGAGGCCGACGAGATGCTGCGGATGGGCTTCGCCGAGGACGTCGAGGAGATCCTGTCCCAGACGCCCACCGAGAAGCAGGTCGCCCTCTTCTCCGCGACCATGCCCCCGGCGATCCGCAAGATCGCCAAGCAGTACCTGCGCGACCCGCAGGAGATCGCCGTCAAGGGGAAGACGACCACGGGCACCAACACCCGGCAGCGGTACCTCCAGGTCATGGGCTCCCACAAGATGGAGGCCATGACGCGGATCCTGGAGGTCGGCGACTACGACGGCGTCATCGTCTTCGTGCGCACCAAGGCCGCCACCGAGGAGGTCGCCGACCGGCTCAAGGCCCGCGGCTACGCGGCCGCCGCGATCAACGGCGACATCCCGCAGAACATGCGCGAGCGCACCGTGGAGGCCCTGCGCGAGGGCAAGGTGGACATCCTCGTGGCCACGGACGTCGCGGCCCGGGGCCTCGACGTCGAGCGGATCTCGCTCGTGGTCAACTACGACATCCCGCACGACACCGAGTCCTACGTGCACCGCATCGGCCGCACGGGCCGCGCCGGGCGCTCCGGCGAGGCCATCCTCTTCATGACCCCGCGGGAGAAGTACCTGCTGCGGGCCATCGAGAAGGCCACCCGCCAGCCCGTGGAGCTCATGCGGATGCCCTCCACGGAGGACGTGAACCAGACCCGCAAGGACAAGTTCGCGCAGCAGATCACGGACACCATGGAGTCCGAGGACCTGTCCCAGTTCCGTGAGCTCGTGGAGCAGTACCAGGCCGAGCACGACGTCGACGCCGTGGAGATCGCCGCCGCGATCGCCGTCATGGCCCAGGACGGGCGGCCCTTCTTCGTGGAGGAGCTGCCGGAGCCCCAGGCGCGCGCCCGGGACCGCGAGCGCGGCCGCCCCGAGCGGGACGGCGAGGGCCGCCCGCGCCGGGAGCCGCGCACGGAGAAGGGCATGACCACCTACCGGCTGGCCGTGGGCCACCGCCACCGGGTCTCGCCCGGCTCCGTCGTGGGCGCGCTCACCAACGAGGGCGGGCTCACCGGCCAGCAGATCGGCGCGATCGACATCCGCTCGACCCACACCCTCGTGGGCCTGCCCGAGAACCTGCCCGCCGCCACGCTCGACCGGCTCGCCGGGACCCGCATCAACGGCGAGCTCATCCAGCTGGAGGCCGACAGCGGCCCGGGTGCCGGCGGGCGGGCCCGTCCGCGGAGCACCTCCTCCTACCAGGACCGTCCGCGCCGCGCCGGCGGCACCCGGGGCGGGGAGGGCTACCAGGGCAAGAAGTCCGGGTACCCGCGCGGCGACCGGGACGGCGACAAGCCGTTCCGCAAGCCGCGCCAGAAGAAGTACTGAGTCCGGGACCCGGTCCGCGGGCCGGGGGAGGGGGCGAGCCGCACGGCTCGTCCCCTGCTGTCTCCTGCTCCTGTGTCCTGCTCGCACGGGCGGCGCGCGCGGGAGCGCCGGCCACCCCGGGGGCCGCCCGCGTGCCTCACCTCCACACCGCGCCGGAGGGGGGGGGCTGACACCCCGGAATCCCGGGCCGATCAGGGCGGACGCACCTGTCCGCGGCAGCCCTCCGGTGGCCGTTCCGGAGCCTCCGGACGATTTTGGTTCTGCCGAAACCTGCTGGTAGAGTCTTCGTCGTTGCCCCGATAGCTCAGTGGTAGAGCGCCATCTTGGTAAGATGGAGGTCCCGGGATCGATTCCCGGTCGGGGCTCTCATGATGAGATCCCGCGGTCCGGCCCACCGGCCGGTGTCCGAGGTGTCGCATCAGCCCGGCGGTGTAGCTCAGCTGGTTAGAGCGCACGACTCATAATCGTGAGGTCGACGGATCGAGCCCGTCCACCGCTACGGCGTGAAGCCCGTGACCCTTGCCGGTCACGGGCTTCTGTCGTTCCGGGGCCGCCGTAGACTGGGCGGGTTCCCGCCGCCCCCGAGCGGCCCGTCCAGCCAGGAGCTGCCATGCCCGTGAACCCCGATCTGGTCGGCCGGACCTACCCGCCGGCCGAGCCCTACAGCGTCGGCCGCGAGGCGATCCGCGAGTTCGCCCGTGCCGTGCAGGCCGGTCACCCGGCCCACCACGACGTCGAGGCGGCACGCGCCCTCGGCCACGAGGACCTCGTGGCCCCGCCGACCTTCGCGATCGTCGTGGCCCAGCGCGCCGACGCCGCGCTGATCGCCGACCCCGAGGCCGGGATCGACTTCTCCCGCGTGGTCCACGCCGACCAGCGCTTCACCCACCACCGCCCGATCGTGGCCGGGGACGAGCTCGTCGCCGAGCTGCACGTCGACCAGGTGCGGGCCATGGGCTCGGGAGCCATGGTGACCTCCCGCGCCGAGATCAGCACCGTGGACGGGGAACAGGTCGCCACGACCGTCTCGTCCCTGCTGGTGAGAGGAGAGGAGCAGTGAGCGTGACCATCGCCTTCGACGGCCTCGAGAAGGGCCAGGAGATCGGGGAGCGCCGGGTCGAGCTCTCCCGCGCGGACCTCGTCCGCTACGCCGGGGCCTCCGGCGACCTCAACCCCATCCACTGGAACGAGCAGTTCGCCCGTTCCGTGGACCTGCCCGACGTCATCGCCCACGGGATGCTCACGATGGGCGCCGCGGTGCAGCTCGTGACCGACTGGGTGGGCGACCCCGCCGCCGTGGTCGACTACCAGTCCCGCTTCACCAAGCCGGTCGTCGTGCCCAACCGCTTCGGCACCGAGGTCGAGCCCTCCACCGCCCTCACGGTCTCCGGGCGGATCGGCGCGCTCGACGACGCCGCGCGCACCGCCCGAGTGGACCTCACCGTCACCGCGCCCGACCTGTCGGCCCCGGACGCGGACCCGGCGACCGCCGCGCCGCTGAAGGTGCTGGTCAAGGCCCAGGCCGTGGTGCACCTCGCGTGAGGAGCCGGCGGTGCGCGCGGTGTCGTCGAGCGGAGCCGGCGGCCGGGGACCGGCCGATAAACTGGTCGTCATGACGTCCCCTCGCCTGGCCGACCTCACCACCGCCGCGGTGGGCGGGCCCGCCCGCCACTACGTGCGCGCGGAGACCGAGCGGGCGGTGGTCGACGCCGTCGCCGGCGCCGACGCCGCCGGCCGGCCCGTGCTGCTCGTCGGGGGCGGCTCGAACCTCATCGCGGCCGACGCCGGGTTCGGCGGGACCGTCGTGCACGTGGCCACGCGGGGTGTGCGGACCCTGGCCGAGGACGCGGACGGCGTGCTTCTCGAGGTCCAGGCGGGCCACCCGTGGGACGAGCTCGTGGCCCGGGTCGTGGCGGACGGACTGGCCGGCATCGAGGCGCTCTCCGGCATTCCCGGCACCACGGGCGCCACCCCCGTGCAGAACGTGGGCGCCTACGGTCAGGAGGTCGCCCAGACCATCGAGCTGGTCCGCGCGTGGGACCGGCGCGAGGGGCGCGTGCGCACCTTCTCCCCGGAGGAGCTGGAGTTCTCCTACCGGGACTCCGCGCTCAAGCGCGGCACGGTCGACGGCTCGCCGCGGCACGTGGTGCTGGCCGTGCGGTTCCGGCTCTGCCGGGGCGCCGACAGCGCCCCCGTGCGCTACGGCGAGCTGGCCCGCCGGCTCGGCGTCGAGGTGGGCGGGCGCGCCCCGCTGGGCCGCGTGCGGGACACGGTGCTCGCCCTGCGCGCGGGCAAGGGCATGGTGCTGGACCCCGCCGACCGGGACACCTACAGCACGGGGTCCTTCTTCACGAACCCGATCCTGCCCGCGGACGGGCTCGGGGGCCGCGTGCCCGCCGAGGCCCCCCGCTTCCCGGTGGTCGACGTCGCGGGACGCCCGCTCGCGGACCGGGTCAAGCTCTCCGCCGCGTGGCTGATCGACCACGCGGGCTTCGCGAAGGGGTTCGGGCTGCCCGGGACCCGCAACGAGCTCCTGGGCCTGGACGGCGCCGCCGTGGCCGGGGGCCGGGCGGCGCTGTCCACGAAGCACACGCTGGCCCTGACGAACCGCGGGGGCGCCTCCGCGGAGGACCTCATGGCCCTGGCCCGCACCGTGCGCGACGGGGTCGCCGCCGTCTACGGCGTGGAACTCGTGGCCGAGCCGGTCATCGTGGGCACCTCGGTCTGAGGGGCGGACGTGAGCGGGATCGAGGAGGAGATCGCCCAGGGGGAGAGCTCGCAGGGCCGGGTGCGGCGGGCCCTGCGCCGGTTGCGCGTCTGGTCGAGGGGCCACCCGGTGCTGTTCGCTGCCTACAAGACCGTCGTGACGGTGCTCGGCGGGGTGTTCGTCCTGGCGGGCCTGGTCATGCTGGTCACGCCCGGACCGGGCTGGCTCGCGATCTTCCTGGGGCTGGGCATCTGGGGCACCGAGTTCCACTGGGCGCACCGGCTCAACCACTGGGTCAAGCAGCAGATCGTGCGCGCGTGGCGCTGGTGGCTGGCCCGCACCGCGGAGGGGCGCCACCGGCGGGCCCTCCAGGGACCCGTGGACCTGCTGCCCGGGCCCCGGCACCTGCGCACCCCGCACGGCTGACGCCCCGGTGCCGCCCCGCCCTCAGCGGCGCAGCTGCGCGGCGACGAGCTCGAGGGCCTGCTCGGCCGTGAGGCCGAGGTCCGCGACCTCCCGGGCGTAGCGCCGGGCGGCCTGCACGGCGAGCTCCCCGGACCGGTCCGGGGCCCGCACGAAGCTGCCCTGCCGTCCACGGGTCTCGATCACGCCGGCCGCCTCGAGCTCCCGGTAGGCCTTCGCCACGGTGTTGGCCGCGAGCCCGAGGGCCTCCGCGAGCCGTCGGACCGGGGGCAGGCGTGTTCCTGCGGGCAGGGACCCGTCCGCGCGGCCGCCCAGCACGCGCTGCTTGAGCTGCTCGTACGGCGGCCGCGGGTCGCCGGGGTCGACGGTCAGCCCTGCCGGGACCTCGTCCACGGCGCTACAGGGTGCCGGTCGCGATGCGCAGCATGCGGCGCAGGGGCTCGGCCGCGCCCCACAGCAGCTGGTCGCCGATCGTGAAGGCACTGATGTAGCCCGGCCCCATGGACAGCTTGCGGATCCGTCCGACGGGGATGCCGAGGGTCCCCGAGGTCGCCACGGGGGTCAGCTCCCGCATGGTGTCCTCCTTGGTGTTCGGCACCACGGTGGCCCACTCGTTGTCGGCGTCCACGATCCGCTCGATCTCCTCCACGGGGAGGTCCTCCCGCAGCTTGATGGTCAGCGCCTGGGAGTGGGAGCGCATGGTGGCGATGCGCACGCACAGTCCGTCCATGGGCACCCAGTCCTGGGCGTAGCGGTCCGTGCGGCCGAGGATCTTGTTCGTCTCCGCGGCCGACTTCCACTCCTCGCGGGACTGGCCGTTGCCGAGATCCGCGTCGATCCAGGGGATGAGGGATCCGGACAGGGGCGCGCCGAACATCGAGGTGTCGAGGTCGTCGCCGCGCTGGGCGTCGAGGACCTTCCGGTCGATGTCGAGGATCGCCGAGGCGGGGTCGGTGAGCTCGTCGGCGACGGCGCCGTGCAGGGCGCCGAACTGGGCGAGCACCTCGCGCATGTGCCGTGCCCCGCCACCGGAGGCGGCCTGGTAGCTCATCGACGTCGCCCACTCGACGAGGTCGTTGCGGAACAGCCCGCCCAGGCCCATGAGCAGGCACGAGACGGTGCAGTTGCCGCCCACGAAGTCCTTCACGCCGGACTCCAGGCCCCGGTCGATGACGTCGCGGTTCACGGGGTCCAGGACGATGATCGCGTCCTCGTTCATGCGCAGGGTCGAGGCCGCGTCGATCCACAGCCCGTCCCAGCCGGCCGCGCGCAGCCTGCCGTGCACGTCCTTGGTGTAGTCCCCGCCCTGGGCGGTGACGATCACGGGCAGCTTGCAGAGCGCCTCGACGTCGTGGGCGTCCTGCAGGGTGCCGGCGTCCCCGGCGAAGGCCGGCGCGGGACGGCCGGCGCTGGAGGTGGAGAAGAACACGGGGTCGATGCCCTCGAAGTCCCCCTCCTCCTGCATGCGCTGCATGAGCACGGAGCCCACCATGCCCCGCCAGCCGACGAACCCTACCTGATCTCCCGAGCGAAAAGTCATGCCCCCAGTCTACGGGGCACGGTGGAAGGCCCTGCGCCGCCGCTTCCCGGGCACGGCCGGTGGGAGCTCGCAGCCGGGGGCGAGGACGTCCTGGTACTGCGGGAAGCGGTGCAGGTACCCCTGGACGTAGGGGCACGTGGGCCGCACGAGGACCTCTTCCTCCCGGAACCGGCGCAGCAGCAGGGTCACGAGGGTACGGGCGTAGCCCTGTCGCCCGAACTGCTCGTCCATGATGGTGTGCAGCAGCTCGACCGTGGCGTCGCCGTGCCGGCGGAAGCCCTCGAAGCCGACGAACTGCTGTCCCTTCCACAGCTCGAAGCGGTCCAGGTCCGTGTTCTCGACCACGCGCAGCTGCGGGTCCTCGCGGATCTGCGGCTCGGGGTGCTCTGCGGTCACGGTCGTCCTCCTGGCTCGTCCTCCCCGGCCGTGCGGCGGGCAGTGGTGGGCATCACGCTACCGGAGGGCCCCGGCGGACGGAACCGGCGGGTCCGCGGCGGGGTTCGGCCGCTGGCCGGCCCGGGTCAGCGGCGGACCCGGCGGTCGATGCGGTAGCGCAGACCCGTGCGGGACACCGACGGCTCCACGACCCGTTCCGTGGCCCAGGAGCCCTCGAGCCGCGGGGCGTGGGTGTCCCCGTCGACGTCGAGGTCGATGACCGTCACGAGAACCTCCGTGACGGGGTGCTCCGGGGCGGCGAGGGCCTGCTCGTAGACCGTGCCTCCCCCGATCACCCAGATGCGCTCGGCGCCGGGGCTCGACCGGGCCAGCTCCACGGCCTCCGCGTAGGACGACGCGGTGCGCACGGTCCCGGGGGCGGCGTCGCGCAGCACCCGCTCCGGGGTGGACGTGATGACGATGTTGGTGCGCCCGGGCAGCGGCCGGAAGCGCGGGGGGAAGGACTCCCACGTCCGCCGCCCCATGACGACGGGGTGCCCCGTGGTCGTCCGGCGGAAGAACGCGAGGTCCTCGGGCAGGGACCAGGGCATCGTGCCGCCACGGCCGATGACGCCGTCCTGGGTCTGCGCCCAGATCGCCCCGACGACGGGGCCGCGGGCCGCCTCCCGGGCGCTCACACCGCCACCGGTGCCTTGATCGCGGGGTGGTGCCGGTAGTCGAGGACCTCGAAGTCCTCGTACTCGTAGTCGAAGACCGACGCCGGCCGTCGCGCGAGCCTCAGCCGCGGGTACGGGTACGGCTCCCGCGAGAGCTGCTCCCGGACCTGGGCCACGTGGTTGTCGTAGACGTGGCAGTCACCCCCCGTCCACACGAACTCCCCGGGCTCGAGGTCCGTCTGCTGCGCCACCATGACGGTGAGCAGGGCGTAGGAGGCGATGTTGAAGGGCACGCCCAGGAACATGTCGGCGGAGCGCTGGTAGAGCTGGCACGACAGCCGGCCCGGGCCGTCCTCCCGCGGCTCGACGTAGAACTGGAACAGGGCGTGGCACGGCGGCAGCGCCATCTCCGCCACCTCGGCGGGGTTCCAGGCCGTGACCACGTGCCGGCGGGAGTCCGGGTCGGTGCGGATCCGCTCCACGACGTCCGCGATCTGGTCGATCGCCCCGCCGCCGGGGACGGGCCAGGCCCGCCACTGCACGCCGTAGACGGGTCCGAGGTCCCCGTTCTCGTCCGCCCACTCGTCCCAGATGGTCACCCCGCGCTCCTGCAGCCACCGGACGTTGGAGTCCCCGCGCAGGAACCACAGCAGCTCCAGCGCCAGCGACCGGAAGTGCACCCGCTTGGTGGTCAGCAGGGGGAAGGAGGCGCCGAGGTCGAAGCGGATCTGACGGCCGAACAGGCTCCGGGTCCCGGTGCCCGTGCGGTCGGCCTTGTGCACGCCCTCCTCGAGGACCTCGCGCAGGAGGTCCTCGTAGGGAGTCGGCACCGGGGTGGGGTCGGGGGCGGTCATGCGGAGCTCCTCGGGGCGGTCGGGGCAGGTCGGTCAGGGCGGGGCGGTCGTGGTGGGGTGGTGGTGGACCGGCGGTGGTCGGCGGGAGGCCGTGCGCGCGGGGCGGGCCGCGGGCGGCGTCAGTCGTCGAAGGGCTTCACGAGCTCCACGGACACCACCCGGCCGCGGTGGCGACGGGAGACCTGCAGCACGATCATCTCGCCGGGGGACAGGTACGGATCCTTCGCCGGGAGGAGAGCGGTGAGCTCGTGGGAGGCGTGCCGGGCGATGACCTTGATGACGGTGGGCAGCACCGGGCGGTGCGTGCACAGGGCCACGGGGACGTCCTTGTCGAACATCGTCTGCGCCACGGCGGCGGCCTTCTTCGGGTGGCGCTTGTGGGAGGCCTCGGTGAGCTGCGGTCGCTCACGCACGCCGACCCCGGCCTTCCGGGCGTACGGGACCACGGTGGACAGGCAGCGCAGCCACGGCGAGGTGAGCACCCGTTCCGGCGACCACGCCCGGAGCAGCCGCGTCACGGCCAGCGCCTGGCGCTTGCCGGTCGCGGCGAGCGGGCGGTCCCCCTCGGCGCGGGACCAGGAGGAGCGGGGCTTGGCCTTAGCGTGCCGGACGACGATGGCCGGACGCGTGGCGAGGTCGTCCCGCTCGTGCAGGGCCACGAGGGCCGCGAGGGGCTCCAGGTCGGAGGGATTGCTGAGCAGCGCCCGGGCCTCGTCCGTGGACACCCAGCGGTACTCGTCGACCTCCCGCCCGTCCGGCTGGGGCCGGGCGTTCGGGCCGAACTCCGCGGCCCAGTAGCGGACGTCCTTGGTCCCGTCCTTGACCTCGTAGCGGATCGTGGGCAGCGGGACGCCCAGCCGCGGGGTCAGCCCGGTCTCCTCCCGCACCTCCCGGTGCGCCGTCTCGGGCAGCGTCTCGCCGTCGTCCTGCTTGCCCTTCGGGAAGGACCAGTCGTCGTAGCGCGGGCGGTGGATGAGCAGCACCTCCAGGGCACCGTTGCCGCGGCGCCAGCACAGGCACCCGGCCGCGACGACGTCGGCGGGCCGGTGGGCGCCGGTCCGCTCACCGGTCGTCGGGAGGCTCTTCTCGGCGGTGCTGGGCATGGTCCCTTCCTCGTCCCCTGTCCGTGGTGCTCGGGAGGGCGCGGCGCCTTCTCCGGGGCCTGCGCCGTGCACGATGCTACCGGCCTCAGACGGTGGGTCGCCCCAGGGCCCGGCTGCGCAGCAGGTGGTCCTGGAGGTCCACGAGCGGCAGGCCCTCGGCGTCCCGGTGGTGACGGGTCCACGTGCCGTCGGCGTCCAGGTGCCAGCTGCTCGTGCCGTCCGAGGTGTAGCGGCCGAGCAGCCGCACGAGCGACTGCGCCTGGCGGGGGTCCGTGATCCGCACGAGGGTCTCGACGCGGCGGTCCAGGTTGCGGTGCATCATGTCGGCCGAGCCGATGTAGACCACCGGGTCGCCCGCGTTGCAGAACGCGAAGACCCGGGAGTGCTCCAGGAACCGGCCCAGCACCGAGCGCACCCGGATGTTCTCGCTCAGTCCCGGCACCCCGGGGCGCAGCGCGCAGATCCCGCGCACCACGACGTCGACGGGCACGCCGGCCTGGGACGCCCGGTAGAGGGCGTCGATGACGGCCTCGTCGACGATCGAGTTGCACTTGACCTGGACGCGCGCCGGCCGGCCCGCCCGGTGGTGGCGGATCTCCGCCTCGACGAGGTCGACCAGCCCGGAGCGCACCGAGCGCGGGGCCACGAGCAGGCGCCGGAACGTGGTCTTCGGGGCGTAGCCGGAGAGCTGGTTGAACAGCCGGGAGACGTCCTCGCCCACCTCCGGGGCGCACGTGAGCAGCCCCAGGTCCTCGTAGTACCGCGCGGTCGAGGGGTGGTAGTTGCCCGTGCCGATGTGGACGT
Organism: Kocuria rhizosphaerae; assembly: GCF_044462265.1. NCBI lineage: Bacteria > Bacillati > Actinomycetota > Actinomycetes > Micrococcales > Micrococcaceae > Kocuria > Kocuria rhizosphaerae. Next base: position 6,906 of record NZ_JBISWL010000129.1, on the reverse strand, counting down.
AGCGGCGCAGCCCGTGGTCCTCCTGGCGGACGACGAGGGAGAGCTTGCAGTGGGTCTTCAGGCCCACGATCCCGTAGACCACGTGCACACCGGCCTGCTCGAGCTTGCGGGCCCAGGAGATGTTCGCCTGCTCGTCGAAGCGCGCCTTGATCTCCACGAGCGCGAGCACCTGCTTGCCGGCCTCGGCGGCGTCGATCAGGGCGTCCACGATGGGGGAGTCGCCCGAGGTGCGGTAGAGCGTCTGCTTGATGGCCTGGACGCGGGGGTCCGCGGCCGCCTGCTCGAGGAAGGCCTGCACGCTCGTGGCGAACGAGTCGTAGGGGTGGTGCAGGAGGACGTCGCGGGCGCGGGTCGCGGCGAAGACGTCCGCCGCCTTGGCGGTCTCCGCGGCGTTGAGGTACCGGGAGGTGTGGGCCACGTGCCGGGCGTAGTGGAGCTCGGGGCGGTCGATGCCGGCGATGACGCCCAGGCCCCGGAGGTCCAGCGGCGCGGGCAGCCGGTAGATCTCCGACTCGTCGATGCCCAGCTCGGAGACGAGCAGGTCGAGGACCTCCCCGCTGATGCTGTCCGTGACCTCGAGCCGGACGGCCGGGCCGAAACGGCGGCGCAGGAGCTCCTTCTCGAGGGCCTGGAGGAGGTTCTCCGCGTCGTCCTCCTCGACCTCCAGGTCCTCGTTGCGCGTCACGCGGAACACCTGGTGCTCCTCGACGTCCATGCCGGGGAACAGGTCGTCCAGGTGCTGGGCGATGACGTCCTCGAGCGGGATGAACCGTGCCTCCCGGCTCGGCCCGGGCCGCACCCGCGGGCCGTCCACCGACACGAGCCGGGGCAGCTGGTCGGGAACCTTGACGCGGGCGAACAGGCGCTTGCCCGACTGCGGGTTGCGCACCATCACCGCGAGGTTGAGGCTCAGCCCGGAGATGTAGGGGAACGGGTGGGCCGGGTCCACGGCCAGCGGCGTCAGGATCGGGAACACCTGGTCGTGGAAGTCCCGGGTCAGCCGTGCCCGCGCCTCGTCCTCGACGTCGTCCCACCCCACGAGGTGGATGTTCTCCCGGGTCAGCTCCGGGCGCACCAGGTCGTGGAAGGCCCGGGCGTGGCGCTCCTGCAGCTCGTGGGCGCCCACGGCGATGGCCGCCATCTGCTCCGCGGGAGAGCTCCCCGAGGCGGCCGGTCGGGCGATGCCCGTGGCGATGCGCCGCTTGAGCCCCGCGACGCGGACCATGAAGAACTCGTCCAGGTTCGAGGCCACGATGGACAGGAAGTGGACCCGTTCGAGCAGGAAGAGGTCCGGGTCCTCCGCGAGCTCCAGCACACGGGTGTTGAACGCGATCCAGCTCTCCTCCCGGTCCAGGAAGCGCTCGGGGCCGTGGTCGCCCTCGAGGACCTGGCGCGCCGCCGGGACCGGGTCGTCGATCCGGTCCCGGTCCCCGTGGCCCCGGGCGGCGTCCTCCGGCGCGGCGAGCTCCACCGGCCCGGTCGCCGGGCCGGGCTCGTCGGCCGCCGGGTCGGCCGGCGGGGTGTCCTGCTGGTGCGTGGTCATCGCGGTCCTGTCGGTAGCGGTCCGGGGAGGGTCAGGCGGGGAGGGTGCCGGCGTACATGACGTCGAGGTGCCACGGCCGGAAGCCGAGACGCTCGTAGAGCCTCAGGGCGGCCGTGTTGTCCCCGTCCACATAGAGCATGACCTCGGGCAGGCCCAGCCGCGCGAGGTGGTTCACGCCGGCCGCGGTCAGGGCGCGGCCGAGCCCGGTGCCCTGCTGCTCGGGGGCCACGCCCACCGCGTAGACCTCCCCGATCGGCTCGCGCTCGCCGTCCCCGGCGTGGACCTTGGTCCAGTGGAAGCCGGCCACGGTGCGCGGGTCCTCCGCCCGGACGGCCAGCAGGAAGCCCGTGGGGTCGAACCAGGGCTCGGCCTCCCGCTCCCGGAGGTCCTCGAGGGTCATCCGGCCCTGCTCGGGGTGGTCGGCGAACGCGGCCGCGTTGACCCGCAGCCACTCCTGCTCGTCGCGGCCCGGCTCGAACGCGCGCAGCACGAAGCCGGCGGGGACCGCGGCCGGCAGCGGCAGGTCCGTGGCGTCGCGCAGGGGGCGCAGCAGCCGGTGCAGCTCGCGGACGGGGGCCAGCCCGTGCCGGGCGGCCAGCACGGCCGCGCCCGGGTGGCCGCCGTGCGCCCACGCCCGGACCGCGCCGGTGGTCTCCCCGGCCACGGTGGCGGCCAGGGCCGAGCCGATGCCGCGGCGGCGGTGACCGGGGTCCACGACGAGCTCCACGAGGTGCGCGTCGTCGTCGCCGGACCCGCGCACCCGCACTGCCGCCCCCGCGAGCGCGCCCCCGGCCGCGCGGACGAGCACGGTGCGGACCCGCCCGTCGGGGCGCCGCAGGTCCACGAGCGTCTGGTCGGAGAACGGCGGGTCGCCGTCCTCGACCTCCGCGCGGGCGGCGAGGGCGATGATCTCCTCGACCGGCGGGGTGCCGGGGCGTTCCAGGTCGTGCGGCGCGGACGGGGACATGGGACCTCCTGCGGGACGGGCGGGGGCCGGTGCGGTGGGCCTCTCAGCTCTCCCGCGCCCGGCTCGTGGCGAAGCTGTAGCCCACGTTACGCACCGTGGTGATCAGATGCTCGTGGTCGGCGCCGAGCTTGGCGCGCAGCCGCCGGACGTGGACGTCCACGGTGCGGGTGCCCCCGTAGTAGTCGTAGCCCCAGACCTCGCTCAGCAGCTGCGCGCGGGTGAAGACCCGCCCGGCGTTCTGGGCCAGGAACTTCAGCAGCTCGAACTCCTTGTACGTCAGGTTCAGCGGCTGCCCGTTGACGTGGGCCGAGTACGCCGCGTCGTCGATGACCACGGAGCCCGCGCGGATCCGCGTGTCGTCCTCGGGCGCCTCCTCGGTGCGGGAGGAGGCCAGGCGCAGCCGGGCCTCCACCTCCGCCGGCCCGGCGGTGTCGAGCACGACGTCGTCGACCATCCAGCTGGCCGAGACCGCGGCCATCCCGCCCTCCGTGAGCACCATGAGCAGCGGGGCCGCGAGGCCCTTCGTCGTGAGCAGCTGCGCGAGGTTGCGCGCGGTGATGAGCTCGCTGCGCCCGTCCAGGAGCACGATGTCCGGGTCCCGCCCCTCGAGGCTGCCCGACGCGGTGCGGGTCGGGGCGACCGCCACCTTGTGGTTGAGCAGGTCCAGGGCCGGCAGCACCGACGCCGAGGGTCCGCCCGCGTCGGTCAGCATCAGGATCTGGAACACGCGTGCTTCTCCGCTCTCGGGTACGGGCTGAGTTGTCAGTATAGGTCGGGGCCCGGAGGCGCCCGCGCGGTCCCGGCGCGGCCGGCGGGGGAGCCGCTATCGTTGCTCGTGTCCGCCCGAGCCCGGTCCCGACCGCCGAGAGTCCAGGAACCCGAACGCCATGAGATACGCCATGATCGCCGCGTGCGCCGTGCTCAGCCTCGTGGCCGCGCTGGCCGCCGTCGTGGCCGGGGGGCCCGTGCCGCTGCTCCTGGCGGTCGTGATGTCCGTGGTGATCGGCTTCGGATGGCCCGCCGCCACCGGCATCGAGGCGCGGCACCGGCACAACGTCGTCATGAGCGCCGCCGGCGTGGTCGCGGCCCTGCTCGTCCACCTCCTGCCCGGCCAGCGGCTCGTGTGGGTGCCGGCGGTCGTGGGGGTCGCCCTCATGGTCGTGTTCGCCGCGGAGCTCGTCCGGGGGGAGGGCGCGGAGCAGCGGCTCGAGTCGACGATCGCCTCCACGGCCGGGGTGCTCGCGGCCGTCAGCTCCTCGGGGTGGATCGCGCTGGCCGGCGACTACCAGGCCGTGGGCCCCGAGCCCGGGGTGCTCGTGGTGGTCGGTGCCGTGGTGGCCGCCGTCGTCGCCCTCGTGGGCGCCCGGGTCATCGCCGCGGCCCCGAAGCGCTCGCAGCTGCGCGGGGTCGTGGCCCTCGGCGTGACGCCGGTGGCGTTCCTCGGCGTGGGCGCCCTCTTCACGGCCCGCCTCGTGAGCACCGTGGTAGTTTAGGACCATGCTTGCACTCGAGATCTTCTACCTCGTCCTGCTCGGAATCTCCGGCCTGTTCATCGCCGGGATCTCCCTCAAGGTGATCTTCGGCCTCTTCAAGGGCCAGCACTAGTTCCGTGCCCATCGAGATCCCCTCCGATCTGACCCCCGAGCTCGTTCCCTTCGCCTGGTTGCTGGGCACGTGGGAGGGTGACGGATTCATGGGCTACGGAGAGGTCGAGCAGCGGCCCTTCCGGCAGCGCGTGAGCTTCGAGCAGAACGGCCTGCCGTTCCTGGAGTACCGGGCCAGCACGACGCTCCTCGACGAGGAGGGGCAGCCGATGCGCCCGGCGACCGTGGAACAGGGGTTCTGGCAGCTCGACCGCACCCTCGAGGACGGCGACGTGGGACCCGGGATGCTCCCGCCGGACCTCGTGCCCGTGCTCAAGGGCGCCGAGGACGTCGAACGGCTGCGCAACGCCGACGGCGGCTTCGACGTGCTCGTGACGCTCACCCACCCCGGTGGTGTCGCCGAGCTGTACGTCGGGCAGATCAAGGGACCCCGGATCGACCTCTCCACCGACGCCGTGGTCCGCGCCCGCGGCGCCAAGGAGTACAGCTCCTCGACCCGCATGTACGGCCTCGTCCACGGCGACCTCTTCTGGGCCTGGGACATGGCCGCCCTCGGGGGGCCCCTGGCGACGCACGCCTCCGCCCAGCTCCGGAAGATCGGCTGACCCGTGACCGACCAGCGCTCCCCCCTGCTCGCACGGCCCGGGGCGGTCGAGGCCGGCGGCCTCGACCGCGGCGTGGCCGCCCACTACGGGGACCCCGTGCGGGAGCAGCGTGCTCTCGTTCGCACCCCGGGCACCGTCGTGGACCTCTCCCACAAGGGCGTCGTGACCGTCACCGGCCCGGACCGCCTGAGCTGGCTCACCACGCTGTCCTCCCAGGTGCTCACCGGCCTCGAGCCCGGCGCGAGCACCGAGACCCTCTTCCTGTCCGTGCAGGGGCGGATCGAGACCGCCCCCCACGTCGTCGACGACGGCGTCACGACCTGGCTCGTCACCGAGGCCGGCGAGACCGCGCCCCTGGTCACGTGGCTGGAGTCCATGCGCTTCGCCCTGCGCGTGGAGGTCGCCGACCGCACCGCCGAGTGGGCCGTGCTCGGCGCGGCGGGCCCCGTGCCCGGTCTCGAGGCCCCCGTCGTCTGGCGGGACCCGTGGCCGGAGATCGGCCCGGGCGGGTGGAGCTACGCCGCCCTCGAGGGCCCGCACCCGGGGGAGGAGCGGACGTGGTGTGAGCACCTGGTGCCCCGCGACCGCCTGGACGCCGTGACCCGTGACCTGCCGCTCGCCGGCGTGTGGGCGGCGGAGGCCCTGCGGATCGCCGCGTGGCGTCCGCGCTGGGGCGCGGAGACGGACGAACGGACGATCCCGCACGAGCTCGACCTCCTGCGCACCGCCGTGCACCTGGCGAAGGGGTGCTACAAGGGGCAGGAGACGGTGGCGCGCGTGCACAACCTCGGCCACCCGCCCCGCCGGCTGGCGCTGCTCGACCTCGACGGCTCGGAGCACACGCTGCCGTCCCCGGGCGCGGACGTCGTGGCGGGGGAGCGGACCGTCGGGCGGGTGACCTCCGTGCAGCTGCACCACGAGCAGGGACCGATCGCGCTGGCCGTGCTCAAGCGCACCGTCGACCCCGCGGTCGACCTCGTCGTCACGGAGGACGGGCAGCGCTGGGCCGCCGCGCAGCAGGTCGTCGTCGCTCCGGACGCCGGGCAGGTCGTCGGGCGGCGCTCGGGCTTCCTGCGCGGGCCCCGGGGGGCGCACGGCTAGCGCACGCCCCCGGGGCCCGGTCAGCGGCCGAAGAGGACCTTGGCCTCGTCCCAGCGGTGCTGGGGGACGGTCTTGAGTCCGGCGAGGGCGTCCTCGAAGGGGACGCGGACCATGTCGGTGCCGCGGATGGCGACCATCTTCCCCCACTGCTTGGCGTGGACGAGGTCGACCACGGCCAGGCCGTAGCGGGTGGCCAGGACCCGGTCGAAGCCGGTGGGGGCCCCGCCGCGCTGGATGTGGCCCAGGATGGTGTTGCGGGTCTCGATGCCGGTGCGCGCCTCGATCTGCTCGGTGACGTGCTCCCCGACCCCGCCCAGGCGGGGCCGGCCGGAGGCCTCGGTGCCCCTGCCGGCCACGACGTCGTCGGCGCCCTCGGGGATGAAGCCCTCGGCCACGACGACCAGCGGGGAGCGGCCGCGGTCGTGGACCTCGCTCACCCAGGCGCAGACCTGGTCCATGGAGACCTGCTGCTCGGGGATCAGCACGGCGTGGGCCCCGGCCGACATCCCGGAGTGCAGGGCGATCCAGCCGACGTGGCGGCCCATGACCTCCGCGACCATGGCCCGGTGGTGGGACTCCCCGGTGGTGCGCAGCCGGTCCATGGCGTCGGTGGCGATGGACACGGCGGTGTCGAAGCCGAAGGTGTAGTCGGTGGCCTGCAGGTCGTTGTCGATGGTCTTGGGGACCCCGACCACGGGCAGCCCGGCCTCGGCCAGGCGCTTGGCCCCGGCCAGGGTGCCCTCCCCGCCGACGGCGACGATCGCGTCGATGTGGTGGCGCTCGAGCATGACCGCGATCTTCTCGGGGCCGCCGCCGGGGCCCTCGTAGGGGTTGGTGCGGGAGGTGCCCAGGATGGTCCCGCCCTCCCGGGCCAGGCCGCGGACCCGGGTGCGGGGCAGGTCCATGATGTCGCCGTCCACGACCCCGCGCCAGCCGTCGCGGAAGCCCACGAACTCGTGGCCGTAGGTCTTGATCCCGTGCAGCACCGCCCCGCGGATCACGGCGTTGAGGCCGGGGCAGTCCCCGCCGCTGGTCAGCAGTCCGATCTTCATCCGTGCAGTCTCCTGGGGTCTCGAGGCGTGAGGG
>NZ_JBISWL010000128.1:0-5561 GCF_044462265.1 Kocuria rhizosphaerae | reverse complement strand
GCCTGGCCGCCGGCGGCCAGGCCGGCAGCGGCGGCGGCGGCCTTGCCGGCGGCGGCGATCCGGGCGGCGGCGCGCTTCTCGAGGGTCTTGCGCCAGCGGAGGAACTGCTTGGACTGGTTCCAGCCCAGCACCGCCACCGGATCCTCACCGGCGTAGTAGACGGCCAGGAAGGACTCCTCCCCCGGCCCGCCCTGCTCGTAGACCACCCGCTCCCCGGCCCCGGCGTCCCCGACGAACTGCAGCCGGGTGCCGTACTGGTTCGACCAGAAGTACGCCGGCTTCACCGCCGGCAGCTGCACCAGATCGGTGCCCAGCAGCGCCCCCACGGCCACCGCCGGGCGCTCGGCGGCGCCGGTCCAGTGCTCCACCCGGTGATGACGGCCCGAGACCGGGTCCAGCCACGCCGCGCAGTCGCCGACCGCCACGACGCCCGGCACGCTCGTGCGCCCGACCTCGTCGCAGACCACGCCGTTGCCCAGCTCGACCCCGGAACCCTCCAGCCACCCGGTGTTGGGCACCGCACCGATCCCCACGAGCAGCACGTCGGTGGGCAGCACCCGCCCCCCGGCCAGCCGCACCGCGGTGACGGAACCGTCCGAGACGTCGAAGTCCTCGATGTCGGCACCGCAGATCAGCTCCACCCCGGCCTCGGCGTGCAGCCCGGCCACCACCGCGCCCAGCTGCGCGCCCAGCGGACCGCACAACGGGGTCGGCGCCTTCTCCAGCACCGTGACCTCCAGGCCCAGTTTGTGCGCCGTGGAGGCGACCTCCGCCCCGATGAACCCGGCACCGATGACCACCAGGCGCCCCCCGCGCCCGATCAGGTCGCGCAGCTTCCGCGCGTCCTCCAGGGTGCGCAGGGTCACCACGTTCTCCAGACCCGCGACCTGGGGCAGCGACCGCGGCGAAGCACCGGTGGCGATCACCAGGCCGTCGGCGTGCAGCACCCGCCCGTCCTCCAGCACCACCGAGCGCGTGCCCGCGTCGAAGGACACCGCCCGCACGCCCAGCACCCATTCGGCGCCCAGGTCCTCGGTCTCCGTCTCCAGCGCCAGATCCTCGAGCTGGAAGGTGCCGGCCAGGAACTCCTTGGACAGCGGAGGACGGTCGTACGGACGCTGCGGGTCGTCGCCGACGATGATCAGCCGGCCGGAAAAACCTTGCGCACGAGCGGCCCGCGCGGCCGACAGGCCGGCCAGGGACGCACCAACAATGACGAGGGACTCCATCAAGAACCCCTTTCGGATCTCTAGGTATTACGTGATTCGGAGGCAGAGATGGAACGCTTCCGCCGTACAGGCGCATACTGTGCAACCTGATTCGTAATGTGAGTACTAGAGTGAAGCGCGTCACTTTCTCTTGTCAAGGGTTCGGCCCGATTTTTCCCCGATCGTCGCCCTGCGGCCGTAACGCGGGCCCCTGCGGCGGGCATCCTTGACTCCCCTTCCCACCCCTCCGAGAATGTTGCCCAGTACGACTACGGTTGCATAATGCAGGACGATGCTTCACCCCCGCCGTTCCCTCCGGCATCTGGTGGGCGACCTGCCCGTATGCACGGGACCGGCACGTCCGCGAGCACCTCGGGGACGCGAACAGCGACAGAGTAAGGACAGCGCCCCCATGGCCCGACAGAATCCCCGAGTGCGCGAGGTCGACGAGAACGATCTGGAGGTCCACGAGCCGAAGAGCTGGGCGGCCGGCCTGCCGGCCGTCTACTACTCCATGGAACCGGCGCTCGACCAGATGGGCGTCGTGCGCGCCGGGCGCACCCTCCTGAGCATGAACCAGAAGGGCGGCTTCGACTGCATGAGCTGCGCCTGGCCCGACCCGGGCCACCGCAGCACCTTCGAGTTCTGCGAGAACGGCGCCAAGGCGGTCACCTGGGAGGCCACTCCCGTCACCGTCGGTTCCGAGTTCTGGGCCGAGCACTCGATCAGCGATCTGCGCGGACGCTCGGAGTACTGGCTGGGCATGCAGGGCCGCCTGACGGAGCCCGTCCACAAGGCCAAGGGCGAGGACCACTACCGGCCCGTCAGCTGGGCGGAGGCAGTCTCCATCGTCGCGGACAAGCTGAGCAGCCTGGAGTCCCCCGACGAGGCCGCCTTCTACACGAGCGGGCGCGCCTCCAACGAGGCCGCGTTCCTCTACCAGCTCTTCGTCCGGGGTTTCGGCACCAACAACCTGCCCGACTGCTCCAACATGTGCCACGAGTCCTCCGGCTGGGGCATGGGCCAGACCATCGGCATCGGCAAGGCCACGGTCAGCTACGACGACTACGTCAACGCGGACCTGCTGATCCTCATCGGGCAGAACCCGGGCACCAACCACCCCCGGATGCTCGCCGCGCTGGAGAAGCAGAAGGAGAACGGCGGGCAGATCGTGGCGGTCAATCCGCTGCCCGAGGCGGGGCTGCGGCGTTTCAAGAACCCGCAGAACGCCAAGGGTGTCGTCGGCCGGGGCACGGAACTCGCCGACCAGTTCCTCCAGATCCGCGCCGGCGGGGACATGGCCCTGCTGCAGGCCGTCTCGAAGCGGGTGCTCGAGGCGGAGGACGCCGCACCGGGCACCGTCCTGGACCACGAGTTCCTCGCCCGGCACTGCGAAGGCCTGGAGGAGCTCAAGGCGCACCTGGCCGCCCTCGACGAGCAGACCGTCCTGGCGGCCACCGGCCTGACCTCCGCGGAGATCGACGAGCTCGCCGAGCGCTACCTCGAGGCGGAGAACGTCGTCATCACCTGGGCGATGGGGGTGACCCAGCAGAAGAACGGCGTGGCCACGATCAAGGAGATCATCAACCTCCTGCTGCTGCGCGGCAACATCGGCAGGCCCGGCGCCGGGGCGTCCCCGGTCCGCGGCCACTCCAACGTGCAGGGCGACCGGACGATGGGCGTCTGGGAGCAGATGCCACCGGCCTTCCTCGACGCCCTGGGCCAGGAGTTCTCCTTCGAACCCCCACGCCACCACGGCACGGACGCCGTCGAGACCGTCCGCCAGATGCGCGACGGGCGGATCCGGTTCTTCCTGGCCCTGGGCGGGAACTTCGTCGGGGCGATGTCCGACACCGCCGCGACGGAGGCGGCCACGGAGAAGCTGGAGATGAGTGTCCAGATCTCCACCAAGCTCAACCGCTCGCACGCCGTGGTCGGCGAGGAGGCGCTCATCCTGCCCACCCTGGGCCGCACCGAGATCGACGTCCAGGCCACCGGCGAGCAGTTCGTCTCCGTGGAGGACACCGTCTGCGCCGTCCACGCCTCCCGGGGGTCGGTGCAGCCGGTCAGCACGAACCTGCTGTCGGAGGTCGCCATCGTCAGCCGCATCGCCCGCGCCACGCTCGCCGACGCGGTCGACGCCGACTGGGAGGCCTTCGAACGCGACTACGACACCATCCGGGAGCACATCTCCCACGTCGTCGTCGGCTGCGAGGACTACAACGAGCGGATCCGGCAGGAGGGCGGCTTCGTGATGGAGAACGGCCCGCGCGATTCCCGCACGTTCAACACTCCCACGGGCAAGGCTCAACTGACCGTCAACGCACTGGATCTCCTGGAGTGCCCGCCGGGACGGCTCATCCTCCAGACCATGCGCTCGCACGACCAGTTCAACACGACGATCTACGGGCACAACGACCGCTACCGCGGCATCAAGAAGGGCCGCCACGTGGTGTTCGTGAACCCGGACGACCTGGCCGAGCTGGGCTTCGAGGACGGCCAGCTGGTCGACGTCCACGGCGAGTACGTGGACGGCAAGGACCGGGTGCTGCGCAGGTTCCGCCTCGTCGCCTACCCCACGGCCCGCGGGTGCGCCGCGGCCTACTACCCGGAGGCCAACATCCTGGTGCCCCTGGACGACACCGTCAAGGGCAGCAACACCCCCGTCTCCAAGGGTGTCATCGTCCGCCTCGAGCATGCGGTCGGCGGGCCGTCCGGAGCCGGCGCCGATGAGGACGCCCGCCCGGACCGGACCGCGACCGTCTGAGCCGGCCTCCGACCACGGGGACGACGGCGCGGCCGGCACCTCTCGACGGGTGCCGGCCCCGCCGTCGTCGTTGCCGGGTGTCCTTTCCCGGCCGTCCTCGGCGAGGTCGTGCGCCTACTGGCCGGTGGCGGCCCAGCCCGAGCTGTCCTGGCCGCCGTGGGCGCCCTCGTCCGCGATGCGAGCGGCGGTGCTCGCCGCGTCGCGGACCGCCTGGTCGGGAGTCCTGCCGGCCCGGCTTCCGGCCGCGTCCAGCGCCGCGGCGTAGCCGACGTAGAAGGTGGTGAGCGGGCCGGCCTCGGGCGAGACGGATCCGGAGACCCGCCGAGCGAGCTCCAGGATCTCACCGGTGTCCACCGTCAGGTCCAGGATCTGCAGGGCCTGGGCGAGTCGCCGGCTCCACTGGTCCAGGTCGAGGGTGCTGTCGTCGTGCAGGGCCATGTCGTCTCCTTCTCGTACGGTTCGGAACTCCGTTTCGGCGGTGGGCCCGACCTCCGTCTCGGACGGGGAGGAACGTCAGCCTCCCGAGAAGGGCGGCAGGACGTCGAGCACGTCTGTCAGCCTCCGATCGCGCTCATGGAACGCTCGGGCTGGACGTAGTCGGGGGAGTCCAGCCCGGGGTGGTCCATGCCGTGGGCGGCCGGTTTGGCCCACATCGCCGCCCGCCACAGCTCGGCGAGCTGCGCGTCGGAGGCCCCGGCGCGCAGCAGGGACAGCAGGTCGGTCTCCTCGTGGGAGAACAGGCAGGACCGGATCCGCCCCTCGGCGGTGATCCGGGTCCGCGTGCACGCGGCGCAGAAGGGCTCGGTCACCGAGGCGATGACCCCCACCGTGCCCAGCACCGGCCCGCCGGCCGGGGGGCGCACCTCCCACAGCTCGGCCGGGGCCCCCGCCCGCTGCCCCGGGTGCGGGTCCAGCCGGAACCGCTGCGAGAGCCGGTCCCGGACCTGGGCGGCCGTGACCATCTCCTCCCGCCTCCAGCCGTGGTCGGCGTCCAGGGGCATCTGCTCGATGAACCGCAGGGCGAAGCCGCGCCGAAGCGCCCAGGCCAGCAGGTCGGCGGCCTCGTGGTCGTTGACCCCGGCCATGAGCACCGCGTTGATCTTCACCGGGGACAGCCCCGCCGCCGCGGCCGCCTCGGCCCCGGCCAGCACGTCTCCCAGCCGGTCCCGGCGGGCCAGGGCCTTGAAGGTCTCAGCGTCCAGGCTGTCCAGGGAGACGTTGATCCGGTCCAGCCCCGCCGCCGCCAGGGCCTGGGCGCGCGAGGCCAGCCCGATCGCGTTGGTCGTCATCGACACGGGCAGCCGCGGGTGGGCGGCCCGGACCGCGGCCAGGATCTCCTCCAGGTCGCCCCGCACCAGCGGTTCCCCGCCGGTCAGGCGCAGCTCGGTGACCCCCAGCTCGCCCACCCCGACCCCGACGATCCGCACGATCTCGGCGGGGCTCATCAGCTGGGCCGCCGGCAGCCAGGGCAGCCCGGCCGCGGGCATGCAGTAGGTGCAGCGCAGATTGCACTTGTCGATCACCGACAGCCGCAGATCGGTCGCCCGCCGCCCGTGCCGGTCGGCCAGCCCCGCCGAGGCCGGCGC
>NZ_JBISWL010000127.1:0-1146 GCF_044462265.1 Kocuria rhizosphaerae | reverse complement strand
GCACCCGGAAGGGTGTGGGAGAGTAGGACACCGCCGGACCACACCCCAAGGGTCGAGCCCCCGCACACACCGTGCGGGGGCTCCCCGCATTCAACGCCACCCACCACCACCCACCCCCGCAGCACCACCCACCCCGGCAGCACGGCAGCACGCCAGCACGAAGGCCCCCACCACCCGGTGGGGGCCTTCACCCGTTCCCGGGCCCGGCAGCGGCATGCCCGAGGTGCCGGTTTCGCTACCCTGGAGAGGTTCCTGCCAGCATCCCGCGAGAGGGGTCTTCCACCATGCCCGACGCTCACGCAGTCACTGCCGAGATCAACGGCGTCACCATCGCCTACACCGACCGTGGTGAGGGGCCGATGCTCCTGCTGCTGCACGGCCACGCCTACGACCGGAGCATGTGGGCCCGTCAGGTGGAGGTGTTCGCCGCCGAGGGGTGGCGTGTCGTCGCCCCGGACCTGCGTGGTTTCGGCGGGTCCGGGGTCACCGAGGGGATCGTCTACACCGAGGAGTTCGCCGATGACGTCGTCGCGCTGCTCGACCACCTCGGGGTCGCGCAGGCCGTCGTCGTCGGCTTCTCGATGGCGGGACAGGTCGCCATGGAGGTGCTCCACCGGCACCCGGAGCGGATGCGGGCCCTCGTCATCGCAGACACCGTCCCGGAGGCGGAGGACCGTGAGGGCCGGCGCCGTCGTCACACGACCGCGGACGGGATCCTGACGGGCGGGATGGAGGCCTACGGCCGCAGCGTGCTGGGTCGCATGCTCGCCCCGGCGACCGTGGAGTCCCAGCCCGGCGTGGCCGCCGAGGTGCTCGCGATGCTGCAGGCCGCGCCCGCCAAGGGCGCCGCCGCGGCCATGCGCGGACGCGCCGAGCGCCGGGACTTCACCGAGGTCCTCCGTGACGCCCGACTCCCCGTGCTCGTGGTGGTGGGCGCCGACGACGCCTTCGACGGCGGTGCCGGCCGCCGCATGGCGGATCTCGTGGGCGGCGCCGAGCTCGCCGTCGTCCCGGGGGCCGGCCACACCCCCAGCATCGAACAGCCCGTCGCCTTCGACGACGCGCTGGGGGCTTTCCTCCGCCGGCTCGACCCCTGATCCGGGCACCGGCGGACTCCGGCGATCATCGCCCCGTGCCGCGGGGAAC
>NZ_JBISWL010000126.1:0-3193 GCF_044462265.1 Kocuria rhizosphaerae | reverse complement strand
CCCCGCGGCACGGGGCTTTTGTGTTCTCCCTCGGTGAACCGCTGTCGCCGCCCGCCATTGGTCAGTATGCTGGGAAAGTCGGTAAGCGTGCTGATGGCATCGATGCACGAGAGGAGTGGACATGCGGGAGAGCAGCAACGGCCATCCGCAGGACGCCCACGAGGAGTCCACGGATCAGCTCACCTTCCAGGACCCGGTGACGCGCTATCCCGTGCTGGAGCCGCCCAAGCAGGACCAGCCCGAGCCGGGCCTGGACCGGGATCTGGTGCCCAGGACCGATCGCGGTGAGTTCTCCTACCGGGGAACCGGGCGGCTGGAGGGGCGCAAGGCGCTCATCACGGGCGCGGACTCGGGGATCGGCGCCGCGGTCGCCATCGCCTTCGCCAAGGAGGGCGCGGACGTCGCGCTGAACTACCTGCCGGCCGAGGAGCCCGACGCACAGTACGTCAAGGGCGTCGTCGAGACGGCCGGCCGCAAGGCCGTGCTGCTCCCGGGCGACCTGAGCGACCGCGACGTGTGCGAGACGCTGGTGCGGGACGCCGTGGACGGTCTCGGGGGGCTCGACATCCTGGTCAACAACGCCGGCAAGCAGATCGCCGTGGAGCGGCTCGAGGACCTGGACGACGAGCAGCTGACGGCCACCTTCACGGTCAATATCATCGCGATGTTCCGGATCACCAAGGCCGCGCTGCAGCACCTGCCCGCGGGGTCCTCGATCATCAACACCACGTCGATCCAGGCCTACCAGCCCTCGCCGGACCTGCTCGACTACGCGTCCACCAAGGCCGCCATCAACAACTTCACGAAGGGGCTCGGCCAGCAGCTGGCCCCCCGGGGCATCCGCGTCAACGCCGTGGCTCCCGGCCCGTTCTGGACCCCGCTCCAGGTCTCGGGCGGCCAGCCCAAGGAGGCGCTCCCCGAGTTCGGCACGTCGACACCCCTCGGGCGCGCCGGTCAGCCCACCGAACTGGCACCGGCCTACGTGTTCCTCGCCTCACCCGAGTCCAGCTACGTGATCGGGGAGACGCTCAACGTGAACGGGGGGAGTCCGTCGCCCTGAGCCAGGTCGGCCGGGGTGCCGACCGACCGCGCGCGGACTTGGCGAGCGGGATGGATCGGCATAGGCTGACGCCACCTCGTATTTCTAAGTGAACTTATTAAATGCTGCTGAAAGGCGGAACCATGACCACCAATCCGTACGACCGCACCCCCTACGACACCGGCGCGCCCCTCGACACCGGCGCGCCCCTCGACACCGGCGCGCCCGTCGGGACCGGCGCGGACGGCCCCGCCCCCGCCTCCAGGAAGGACGTCGCCGCGGAGACGAGCAGGACCGAGGCCGACCGTCTGAAGGGCCAGGCCGCCGATTCCGGCGAGCGGGTCAAGGAGACGGCCAAGGAGCAGGCTCTGGCCGTCAAGGACGAGGCCGCCCAGCAGGCCCAGGACCTCCTCGGCCAGCTCAGGAGCGACCTCAAGGAGCAGGTGGGCCCGCAGCAGGACCGGATCGCCTCGACGGTGCGGTCCGTCAGCAACGAGATCAACGCCCTGTCCCGCGGCGAGAAGCCCGAGTCCGACTACGTGACCGGACTGCTCGGCAGCGTCTCCGGCCGGGTCGAGTCCCTGGCCGTGTCCCTGGAGAACAAGGAGCCCCAGGACCTCCTCGAGGACGTCCGCCGTTTCGCGGCCCGCCGCCCCGGGACCTTCCTGGCCGTGGCCGCCGGCATCGGTCTCCTCGCCGGACGCGCCACGCGCGGCGTCAAGGACAGCGACGAGGTCCGCACGGACCGGGAGGGCGCCAAGGAGTTCCTCGGCGTCTCGGGGCAGCAGGGCGGCAACCGGCCCACCGGGACGGGTGCACCGGCGAACGCCGGCCACGGCCAGGGCTACGACCGCGATCTGACCACGCCCGAGACCTCGGGCTACTCGCCGGGCGACCCCTACGCCTATCGCTCCGACGAGCAGGGTGAGGCCTCCCGCACGTACACCGATCGTGTGCCCGGCACCGTCTACCCGGATCAGGAGGGCGACCGTCGATGAGCCATCCCATGCCCCCCTCGGACGCAGAGGAACGGGCGGAGCGGGAGTCCCTCGGCGAGATGTTCAAGAAGCTGAGCACCAACCTCTCCACCCTCATCCAGCAGGAGATCGCCCTCGCGAAGGCCGAAGTCACGCAGACGGCGCAACGGGCCCAGCGGTCCGCGAAGGACGCGGGCAAAGGCGCGGGAATGCTCGCCGGGGCCGGTGTTGCCGGGCACTTCGTGCTCCTGTTCCTGTCACTGGCCCTCATGTGGGGACTTGCCGAACTCCTGAACAGCCTCGTCTGGTCGTCCATCATCGTGGCCGTCCTCTGGGCCATCATCGCCGCCGTGCTCGCAGCCGTCGGCAAGAAGAACCTCAACGAGGGCAAGCGTGAGCTGACCGAGGCCACCCAGGACCCGGTGCACCACACGCGCGAGACCCTCACCGAGATCCCGGACACCGTGAACCCCTCCAAGGAGACCCCATGAGCCAGCAGAACCCCGAAGAGATCCGTGCCGACATCGAGGCGACTCGCGCCCGCCTCGGGTCCGACGTCGACGCCGTCGCCGAGAAGGTGACCCCCGAGCGGGTCGTCGACCGTCAGAAGAGCAAGGTCCGCGGCAGCCTCAGGGATGCGCGCGAGCGGGTCATGGGTGCCTCCGACGACGTCACCGACCGGGGCCGCCACCTCAAGGAGGGCGTGCAGGGGCGCGCCGGTGACCTCAGAGGGGGCATGCAGGACCGTGCCGGTGACCTGAAGGAGGGCGTGCAGCACGCCCCGGCCACGGCCCGGGCCAAGACCCGCGGCAACCCGTTGGCCGCCGGGCTCATCGCCCTCGGGGCCGGCTGGCTCGTCGGCTCATTGCTGCCCTCCACGCAGAAGGAGCAGGAGCTGGCCGCGGACGCCGCGGATCGGGTCCAGCCCCACGCTCAGCACGCCGCCGAGTCCGCCAAGGGCATGGCCCAGGAGGTCGCCCAGGACCTCAAGGAACCGGCCCGTGAGGCGGCGGAGTCGGTCAAGGAGACGGCGCAGTCGGGTGCCCAGGAGGTCAGGTCGGAGGGCCGGAGCGAGGCGCAGCAGCTGAAGTCCTCCGCCCAGGACTCGGCGCGCACCGTCAAGGACGAGACCCGCAACTCCTGACGGCAGCCGTCGGCCCGCACACGGGCGGGGCCC
>NZ_JBISWL010000125.1:0-7278 GCF_044462265.1 Kocuria rhizosphaerae | reverse complement strand
GCGGTCCGGGCCCCGCCCGTGTGCGCTGCGGATGTCGGCGCCCGCCGCCCGGGCGCGCGCTACCGGGCGAGACGGCCGGGGCTCACGCCGCTCATCAGCGCCGGGAAGTAGCCGGAGAGGTATCCGCGCGACGTGGGGTGGAGGGAGTTCGGGTCGAACGGGTCCGCCGGGTCGAAGTGGATCCACGGATCCGCCGAGCCGAGGCCGTGCCCCTGGAAGCGTTGGGCGACGTCGACGAACACGGCGCCCTCCGCCTCCACGGCGCTCCTCAGGGCGGCGTTGAGCTGGTCCGTCAGGGCGTTCAGCTGCGCGGCGCGGGCCGCCGGCATCAGTGCGCTGTCCTCCTGGGCGTCGAAGAGCCGCGGGTAGCCGAACACCAGGATCGTTCCGTCCGTGGCCTCGTCGATGGTCGCGACCGTCTGCCCGGCCGACCGCGCCGCGGCGTCGATGGCCGTGGGCGCCTGGGCGAGCAGGGTGTCGCAGAGCGCGGGATGACCCAGCGCGGAGCACTGCAGCACGATCTGCGTCCAGCCGAGGTCGTTGCCCCCGAGGGTCAGGGTGACCAGGTCGGCCCCAGCCAGTGCGGCGCCGACGGCCGGGAGGCCGGCGAGCGCACGGATCTGGGTGGTGGTCGCCCCCGAGCAGGCCGCGTCCAGCCGCACGTCGAACCGGGGCCCGGCGTCGAGCTTGTCCACGTGGTCCGGGCCCTGGCCCTGGAGGCAGGGTCCGGGCAGCGGCAGGGCGGAGATGCCGCCCGTGCCGATGGCCGCGGAGTAGGAGTCGCCGAGGTTGACGACGCCGACCGTGCTCGGCGCCGCGGTGGCGGGGGAGACCGTGGCGCCCACGAGCGCGACGGCCGTGGCCACGGCGCCCGCCGTGCGCCGCAAGGAGAGAGAACGCATGGTGGAACCTTTCGGAGTGCGGACGGCGCCGTGCCGGTGCCGGGTGACCTGAACCTACCGTCGGCACGCCGTTCGCGATAGACACGCTTCGGCGTGATTCCGGTCCCGGCGTGGATGAGACTCCCGGCAGCCGGAACCCGAGCGCGACGGAACGGCGGCGCCGGGCGACGTGTCGGCGGGCCCCGCTACGATCGGCGCCATGAACGACCCCTCGACCGGGGGCACGACCCCCGAGCTCTTCGAGCTCCCGCGCGAGCGGAAGGAGCTCTCCCCGGGAGCCGTGCACGTCCCGGGATGGCTCTCCGTGGCCGAGCAGCGGGCGCTCGTGCGCAGGTGCCGGGAGTGGGCCACCGGGCCCGTGCCGCTGCGCCAGGTGGTGCTGCCGGGCGGCGGGCGGATGTCGGTGCGGTCCACGGTGCTCGGCCGGGGCCGCTCGCCCTACCGGCACCTCCGGGCCGGCGGGGGAGCGGACGCCCCGGACGTTCCGCCGTGGCTGGTCGAGCTGGGGCGCCGGGCCGTCCGTGAGCAGTGGGGGCCGGACACCCAGGAGGCCCGGGACTACCGACCGGACACCGCCCTGCTCAACTACTACGACGCGGCGGCCCGGATGGGCATGCACCAGGACCAGGACGAGGGCTGCGCCGCACCGATCGTCTCCCTGTCCCTCGGGGACGCCTGCGTCTTCCGCATCGGCAACACGGTGACCCGCGCCGCCCCCTACCAGGACGTGGAGCTGCGCAGCGGAGACCTGTTCGTCTTCGGCGGACCGACGCGTGAATAACAACAGTGTACGCAGGGACATGCACTCATGCCATCCAGTCACTAATTGCGCCGCAGGACTGAAATGGGGAGTATGGGCAGATGGATATCACCGCGAACGCTGACGACTTTGTCTCACGTCTTCACTATCTCCTGGCAACTGCTGAGAAGCCGGTGGCATTCGTGGTCGGATCAGGGATGACGCGAGGAACCGTCCCTGGAGTCGCGGACCTCCTGAGGTCCATGAGGGAAGCCCTCAACAACAAGCGCGACGAAAGACGTTTCGATGCTGCAATCGAAGGGACATCGGGGGGTGAAGCTTACCAGCGGGCAGCCCGATTCATTTTTAATAATCGCGGTCAAGGGTTTATCAACCGGATCGTAAGACTTGCCGTAATGAAGTCGTGCCCAGCAATAGGGCCGTCGCATGCAAGAGACCTGTCTATCGACGAGAACGCTCTATACAACCTCGAGATAACTCATGATTGGAATCTTGATCCCGGAGTGCGGGCATTGGGTCAAATGCTGGCAACTATGCCTGAAGGCATGATCGGCCCGGTTATCACTACAAATTTTGATCCGCATGTCGAAGTGGCAATTCGCCTGGCTGGAGGCAAGCCGAATACCCAATGGTTTGATGTTGACGGAGAGATCAAAGGTAGTGAGTCTAGCGACTCAGTCGATGTGGTGCATGTCCACGGACTCTGGCGCAAAGGGGATACCTTACATACCGTCCACCAGCTAACTCGTGAGCGCCCCATGTTGAGTGGGAGCCTGCGCGAAATGTTGCGTAATCATGAAGTGGTAATAATCGGGTACAGTGGTTGGTCCGACGCATTCTCAAATTCTTTGCTAGAGAGGGCAAAAGAGCGGCAATCTTTGGGAATGAACATTTTGTGGTGCACTTTCGGTCCTGCGGCCCACAGTGATCTACCTAAGCCGCTGTTTAGTGAAATGGCTCAGGGAAATTCAGCGGTCCTCTATGAAGGCGTAGACGCGAACAAAGAGTTGCCAAGATTACTGGGGATGTACCAAGAAAGCGTGGCAAATTCACTTGCACCCGCAGAGCTTTTCTTGAAGGGCTGGACGCGAGTGGGAAAGGAATTCGCTGAGGAGCACTCTTCGGGTCCACAACAAGATTTAGACACATCTAGGTTCTTCGAGGGTGCAGCGCCGAGCTGGCACGTCGCTTTTAATCCCAAAGTGCCGCGCCTAGCGCTTGCCCGCGAGTTGGAAAACTCTTTCGGTGAGCATGCAAAGATCATCACCGCTGGTATCGCCCCAATGGGCGAGGGTAAGTCTATGGCTCTCATGCAAGTCGTCACTTCTTTGGTTGGGCAGGAGGGCAATCATGTTTTCTGGAGAGAAGCTGGCGCGATCCTCGATGTCCAACGGATTTTAGAATGCGAAGTGCCGGACGGTCAGACTCTGATTCTGGCTACTGATGACGGCGACCTGTTGATCGATCAAATCAAAGATTTGGTAAGAGAGTGCGATATTACAGCACGGTCAAACATCCGGGTACTCCTCGTTGCGGCGGAGCGCGATTGGAGGAACGCTGGCGGATTTACGCATCTCAGGTCTAAGACCTACCTAGTTACGCCCGCGCCACTGCAAAAGGATGATGCCCAGGCTATCATTGACGCTTGGGCGGCAGTGGCCGGATTCGACCTGCAGGAAATCGCCAGTGTCCCATCGGGTGATAGAGCTGAGTACCTGAGGGTTTGTGCGGCGGACGACTATGCCGGCGAGCGTGGGTCCTTGATTGGGGGCATGTTGCGTGCACGATATGGGTCGCGCCTGAAAGAGCGGGTCTCGGACTTGTTGGATCGTTTGCGCAGAGTTGAGGTCGCCTCAGGGCTTTCCCTTGCGGATGCCTTCCTCATGATCTCAATATTGCATACTGCGCATAATCGCTCACATTATAGAAACGGTCCCCTATCTTTGCGTATTTTGGCGGCTGCTTTTCGTGTCCCTACTGGCCCTGCGGAGTTCATGATTCTTGAACCGCTCGGAAAAGAGGCCGCGGTCAGGCGTCACGACCAGGATGTGTGGATTCGCCATTCGGCGATTGCCGAGTCGGCTTTGGAGGCAAGCCGATCATACGATCCGAAGAAAGTCGGTGAGCTGATTAATAGGATGGTCCCGGTTGCGATCGGACTTGCGGAAGAGGGGCAAAGCCTGCCTGCGGACATCTATGCTGTGGCATACCTTTCGAGATCTCTGCCGTCAGGGGACGACGCAATAGAGGCAGGCAAGGCTGCGTGCCAAGCAGATCCTAATCGCCTGTCATACGTAACCAGCTTAATGTCCGCTTATCGTGATCACGGCAAGCACGAAGAAGCCTTGAAGCTTGCGGAGAGCGCCTGGCTCGATCGCTTAACTTGGGTGGATAAGCAGTCTTTTCCCGGGTTCTTGTTGGATTGGGGGACGGCGGCCGGTCAGTCGGGGGAACATGCTTTGAATGTGCTGGTCGATGCGGTGGCAGCCGTCACTGTTGCGCAATCGTTGGACAAGGAGGATTTGCCTCGGGCGTTGTTGGGCCTGGGTGTGGGGCTGAGGAATTTGCACCGACAAACCGGGAATGATGTTTACGGCGAAGCACTTTCTGGGGTGGTGACGCTTGTTGGCCAATTGGATCTCAGCGCGCGAGATGAAGGGTTTCTCAAGGCGCACGGCAAGTATTTGCGCACCAATAAAGTCGCCAATGTGCTGGACGACCTAAGGGCGGTAGCTGCCGTCAAATCTGCTATAGACGGAGTGCAAGAGAATCCGCCAAAAATCTTGAAGGCATACCTTGCAAGCAATCCCATAGACATCACTGGGGTGCTTGTGCCAATTGAAGAAAAGTAGTTGCCGCCTTTATTCCTGCGCGCCCCAGCGAAGTCATATCACGGTATTGTTCGGGATGCGGTGGCATGACTGCAGGCTCCGCCCTGAGGGCTGCTGGACGTCGGATGAACTCGCTGTTTCTCCCTTGGCCCCTCGTGGCCTCTAGCCGAACAGCGAGTCTACGTTCAGCGCGGTCGATCGGCGAAAGTGGTCTCGGTCGCAATCGTAGCGGCGCGTGTTCACGGTACCGACGTGGCCCAGGAGGCTCGGGAACGGTGCAACGTCATCTCGAGGGCGGCGGTCAGGAGCTGGGGCCAGGGGCGCAGGGAGTTTGGGGCGATCGTCTTGTCATTGCCGGCCCGCCTGGGGTGGGGGGCGAGGGTCTTGAGCACCTGGGGCTGGTCTCATGGTTCGGTGGCAGTCGTGGGGAGTGGTAGCCGGGCGGGGGTCCTTCGCGCTACGCGTTCCACGGCGTTCCGCGCTTCCGTCCCGGCACGGCGCCGCCGGAGCTCGGCATGCGGGGCGGGAGGCTCAACCTCACCCTGCGGATGGCCGGCCCGCCGGGTCGGTGAGGGCCGTGTCAGACTGGCGGCATGGAACTGCCCGACGCGCCGCCCGCCCTTCTGCTCGACCCCGCCGCGGTGGACGCCGAGGACGCCGGTGCCTACCGTTTGCTGGCCGCGGACATCGCCTCCGGGGTGGCCGTCGTGGCCGCCCGGCACCGGCTCCGCGACGTCGCGGCCACCGTCACGGGGTTCCTCGACGTGTCCTACGACCCGCCCACCATGCTCGTGTGCCTCTTCGAGGAGGGGCGGATCTGTGACGCGGTCGAGTCCACCGGGGCGTGGGCACTGTCCGTGCTGCGGCGGGACCAGGAGGGCATCGCCAACTGGCTCGCGAGCCCCGGCAACCCGGTGGAGGGACTCCTGGACCGGGTGCCGTTCCGCCGGGCCCCGCGGTCCGGGGCCCCGGTGCTGGAGGGGGCCCTCGCGTGGTTCGAGCTCGCCACCGTGGCCGTGCACACCGCGGCCACGCACCGGATCGTGGTGGGCGAGGTGACCGCGATGGGCCGGGGGGTGGCCGAGAGCGAGGCCGACGACCCGCTCGTGCACTACGCGCGCAGCTACCGGGGCGTGACGGGCTGACCTGGGGCACCGCACGGCGGCGCCTGTGCCAGACTGTTACGGCAGGTGTCCACGGGGCTCGCGCCGGCGGAATGCGTTCCCGCCCGTGCCGGTTCAGGTCGTAGCGTGGACGCGCGGGGTCAGCGGAGCGGCTCCGCTGCCACGGCCCACCACGGAAGGACTCTCATGGCGGCCCAGCCCCACGGACCCGGATCCCGTCGCGCGCCCGGTGGTCCGCAGACCGGCGGGACCCCGGACGAGCAGGCCCGGCTCAGCGCGGTCCCGCCCTCCGGGGCGCCGGCCGTACGCGCCGCCTCGGAGGTGGCGGATCTCGAGGTGCCCGCGGACCACCTGCGGGGCCTCGGCCACGTGGGCGAGGCGTTCAAGGCCGCGTTCGCCCACCACCCGGCCGGCGTGGCCATCATCACCGCCAGGGGGCCCGAGGGGCCCGTGGGTCTGACCGCGTCCTCGGTCTCCTCCGTGTCGGTGGACCCGCCGATCCTCGGCTTCTCGCTGCAGGCCAGGCAGGGCTCGGCAGCGCTGCTGGCGGAGGCAGAGTCCTTCCTGGTGCACCTGCTCGACGCCCACAACCTCGAGCTCGCGCGGTCCTTCGCCGTCTCGGGGGCCCCGCGCTTCGGCGAGGACATGCCGTGGGAGTACCTCGACACGGGGGAGCCCCGTCTCCTGGGCGTGAGCAGGGTGCTGCGAGCGGTGCCGCTCGCCCGGATCAAGGCGGGCCCGGCACTGGTCTTCAACGCAGCGGTGGTCGACGTCCTCGGCGACGAGGGCACGGGCGTCCCGCTCGTGTACCACCGCCGCCGGTTCCACGAGCTCAACGAGCGCTCCGCGCTGCACCCCGACGCCTGACCGCGCGCCCCGTGCCCGGCCGGTCCGCGCGGGTCCTTCCGGACGTGCCGCCGGGCACGGTGGAAGCGCGGGGCGGGGACTCTTCCGCCCTAGGTTGTTGACACATCACTAAGGCGTGCGTAGAGTAGTTGATGAAGCAACAAATTGCCCGTCATCACCCGAAGGAGAACACCATGTCCCAGCTCAACGGTCTCGTCCCCGGCTCCTGGACCTTCGACCCCGCCCACTCCGAGGTCGGCTTCACCGTCCGCCACGCCGGCATCTCCAAGGTCCGCGGCACCTTCCACGACGTCGACGCCCAGCTCGAGGTCGCCGAGCCCGTCGAGAACTCCACGCTGACCGCCACGGTCCGGATGGAGTCGATCGACACGAAGAACGCCGACCGCGACGGTCACGTGCGCGGCGCCGACTTCTTCGACGTCGAGACGTACCCGACCATGACCTTCACCTCGACCGCCGTGGCGTTCGAGGGTGAGCAGGGCACCATCACCGGTGAGCTCACGATCAAGGACGTCACCCGCACCGTCGAGCTCGACGCCGAGTTCAACGGCGTGGTCGTCGACGCATTCGGCGTGACCCGCGGCGGCTTCTCCGCCGAGACCGCGATCTCCCGCAAGGATTTCGGCATCACCTGGAACGCCGCCATGGAGGCCGGCGGGGTGCTCGTCTCGGACAAGGTCGTGATCACCCTCGACGTCGCCTTCACGGCACCGCAGGACGACCCGGCCGAGACCGTGGAGGGCCAGGAGTCCGTCTCGGCCTGACCCGGGCGCCGTTCCCGACGTCGTCGTGGC
>NZ_JBISWL010000124.1:0-49189 GCF_044462265.1 Kocuria rhizosphaerae | reverse complement strand
GCGGGCCACGGCCGTCGGCGAGGAGCTAGCGCAGCTGCTGGGCCAGGAACCACACGGCGGGCACGGCGACCAGCAGGAGCAGGGCCCAGCGGCGCAGCCGCACCTCGAACGTCGCGGGGTTGATCCGCCCGCCGGGCCCGGGGCGGGAGGCGGCGATCTCGTCCTCGAGCGGTTGCGGGGAGGGCACGTTCCGGTCCTCGTCCGAGTCCCCGGGCGGGTCCTCGGGCCCGGTCACCGCCACTTCGTGGTCATGATCAGGCCCGCCATCATCAGCCCCAGGCCGACGCCGATGTTCCACGTCCCGATCCCGGGCACGGGGTAGGCCCCCTGGAAGAGGTAGTACACGATGAGCCACAGCAGTCCCGCGACGAGCAGCCCCAGCATGATGGCCTTGTACCAGGTGGGGGTCGGAGCCTTCTCCTCCCGGGCGCCGTGGCGGGTGCGCTCGGTCAGCTCCTGCGCCACCGCGTTGGCCGCGGCGTCCGGGTCGAAGGCGGTGGACCCGCCGGGCAGTCCCTCCGCCGCGAGCCGCGCCAGGTCCGCGTCGACGGGCGTGGCGGGTCCCGTGCCGCCGTGCTGACGGCGGGCGGGCTTCCTGCGGCGGTTCCTGGACTCGGGCACTGATCCTCCTGATCACCAAGCGGGCCGTGGTCACGGCGGGGGGTCCGGTGACCAGTCTAGCCGCCCGGCGCCGGGGGCCCCGCGGGCGGTAAGCTGGACGGGCGCCCGCGCCGCCAGGCACCCCGTTCCCAGGAGACCCCGTGACCGTCAAGATCCTCGTCGTGGACAACTACGACAGCTTCGTCTACACCCTCGTCGGCTACCTCCAGCAGCTGGGCGCCGAGACCACGGTCATCCGCAACGACGACCTCGACGAGGCCGCCGCGTGCGCGCTGGCCGACCGGCACCAGGGCGTCCTGCTCTCGCCCGGGCCGGGCGCACCCGCCGACGCCGGCGTGTGCACCGCCCTGATCCTCAACGCCGAGCGGACCGGGCAGCCGCTGCTCGGCGTCTGCCTGGGGCACCAGGCGCTGGCGGAGGCCTACGGCGGCACCGTCACCCACGCCGAGGAGCTCATGCACGGGAAGACCTCACAGGTCGAGCACAACGGCACGAGCGTGTTCGCGGGGGTCCCGACGCCCTTCACCGCGACCCGTTACCACTCCCTGGCCGTGGTGACCGGGTCCGTCCCGGACGTCCTCGAGGTCACCGCCCGCACCCCCAACGGCGTGATCATGGGGCTGCGGCACCGCAGTGCCCCGTTGCACGGGCTGCAGTTCCACCCGGAGTCCGTCCTGACGGAGGGCGGCTACCTCATGCTCGGCAACTGGCTGGAGCTGGTGGGACTGGACGGAGCGGCCCGTGCGGCGGCCTCGTTGTCCCCCCTGATCACGGTCTGACGCCGGCCGGGCCGGCTCACTCCTCGCCGCCGGAGCGCCGCTCCTGACCGTCGGCGCGCCGCTCCTCGCCGCGGGCCTGCTGCTCGGCGGCCCGCTCCTGCGGCTGTTCGGGCCTGGGGTCCTCGTCCTGGCCGCCCGGCGTCGCCGGCGCCTCGGCGGACCGCCGCGCCTCCGCGGCGGGCGGGGACTCCGCGTCGTCGTCGGACGGATCCTCGTCCTCCGCCTCGGGCTCCTCGTCCTCCGCCTCGGACTCCTCGGGTGACGGCGTGGGCGACGGCGTGGCCGGGGGTTCCGGGGCGGGCTCGGGGGCCACCGCCACCGTGAGGGTGATCGTGGAGCCCTGCGGTGCCGACCGGCCGCCCTCGACGCTCTGGTCCACGACCTGCCCCGGCTCCACCACGGAGCGCGGGGTCGTGACGATCTCGTGCGCGAGCCGGACGTCGTCGGCGCGGAGCGCGGCGATCGCGTCCTCGCGGCTGAGGCCCACCAGCTGGGGCACGGTCACGCGTCCCGTGGACAGGGCGATCCGCACCTCGGAGCCCGTCGGGACGGTGGTCCCGCCGGGCGGGTCCGTGCCGGCGACCATGCCCTCGGGCACCCAGGAGCTGTTCACGGCGTTGGTGGGCCCCGGCTCGAGCCCGGCCGAGTCCAGGGCCTCCCGCACATCGGCCTCGAACTGCCCCACGAGGTCGTCCGGGACCTCCACCTCGGCGGGGCCCTTCGAGACGTCGAGGACGACAGTGCTGCCCGCCTCCACCTGGGTGTCCGGGGCGGGATCGGTCCCGACGACGTCCCCCTCGGGCACGTCGTCGCTGAAGACCTCATCACGCTGGGGGACGAGGTCCACGTTGCGCAGCGCCGTCTCGGCGACGGAGGCGTCCATGCCCGCGACGTAGGGCACGGCCACGAGCACCGGTCCGCCCCGCTGGGACTGGTACCACTGGAGCGCGAGGAGGCCGGCAACCGCGAGCACCACGAGCACGAGCAGGCCGATCAGCGCGGCCCGCAGGCCACGGCGGCGGCGCGGCGCGGCGGTGGAACCGGTCTCCTGGACCTCCGTGCTCGTCTCCTGGAGGCCGGCCGCCACCCCCGCGGCGGGGACGGGGGGAAGGGTCTTCGTGTCCTCGTCGCGCACCGGGACGGTGTCCACGGGCTGGGTGGCCTCGAGGTCCTCCGGCACCCCCGGGCGCAGCTCCCGCAGCGCGCGGCGCATCTGGCCGGCGTCCTGGAAGCGGGCGGAGCGGTCCTTGGCGAGGGCCTTGGCCATGAACGCGTCCACCCGCCGTCCGAGCCGGGGGTCGAGCTCGGACGGGGCCGGAGGCGCGTCCCGGACGTGCTGGGCGGCGACGTCCACGGAGGAACCGCCCACGAACGGGGCCCGCCCCGTGAGCATCTCGAAGAGCACGCACGCCGCGGAGTACAGGTCGGAGCGGGCGTCCACGGACTCGCCGCGGGCCTGCTCCGGGGACAGGTACTGGGCCGTGCCCAGCACCGCCTGCGCCTGGGTGAGCGCCGGTGAGGTGTCCTCGACGGCGCGGGCGATGCCGAAGTCCATGACCTTGACTTGCCGCTCGGGGGTCACGATCACGTTGGCGGGCTTGATATCGCGGTGGACGATGCCGGCCCGGTGGCTGTACTCCAGGGCGTCGAGGATCCCGAGGGTGAGGTCCACGGCCTCCTGCGGGGTGATCGCGTCCTCGTGGATCAGTTCCCGCAGGGTGCGGCCGGGCACGTACTCCATCACGATGAACGGCCGGTCCACCCCCTCGTCGGTCTCCGCGAGGATCTCGCCGGTGTCGTAGACGGAGACGATCGAGTGGTGGTTCAGAGCCGCCACGGACTGCGCCTCGCGCTTGAACCGCTCGTGGAACGTGTCGTCCCGCGCGAGCTCGGGCCGGAGCACCTTGATCGCCACCCGCCGGCCGAGCCGGAGATCCCGCCCCGCGTGCACCGTGGCCATCCCGCCGCGGCCGATGGTCTCGCCCACCTCGTAGCGGTCGTTGATCAGCTGGGGGACGGAGTTCCGGCCCGGCACGGCTCAGCCCTCCTGGCCGGGTCCGGGCGTCGTCGGAGGCGCCGTCGCCGTGGGCCCGGGGGACCCGGTCCGGGGTGCGACGGCCACCCACATCTCGATGGTGTCACCGGGGCGCACGGTGGACCCGCCCAGCGGCTGGGTGCGCAGCACCGTGTCCGGCTCCGCCTCCTCGGTGGGCTCCTCGTAGAGCGTGATGTTCACGCCCAGGAGCCGGATCCGGTCGATCAGCGGCTGAGCCGGCTGACCCACCATCCCCGTGGGCAGCTCCACGGTGTCGGGTCCGGTCGAGTAGAGCACGGTGATCGTGCTGCCGCGCTGCACCTGGCCCACGGGATCGAGGGAGACCACCGTGTCCGGTTCCTCGTCCGAGGCCCGTCCCTCCCGCTCCACGGCGAAGCCGAGGTCCGAGAGCTCCTGCACGACGTCGTCGACCGGCCGCCCCTCGTACCGGGCGGCGAGCACCTCCACGGTGTCCGCCGCCGCCGGCGCCGTCGCCTCGGGGGGCGCGGTGGGCGTGGCGGGCACGGCGGAGGTGGAGACGGTGCCCGTGGGGGACGGCGCCCGGCCCCCGGGGTCGGTCTCCCGGGCCAGCAGGAACCACACGAGCCCCGCGACCACGACCAGCGTCAGGAGCAGCGGGAGCAGCCAGCTCCACACCGACCGCCGCCGGCGCTCCTCCGGCACCGGCTCCGCGTCGTAGCGGGTGGCGTCGTCGTCGGGGTCCTGCGCGACCTCGACGGCGTTCAGCTC
This sequence comes from Kocuria rhizosphaerae, assembly GCF_044462265.1. Classification (NCBI taxonomy): domain Bacteria; kingdom Bacillati; phylum Actinomycetota; class Actinomycetes; order Micrococcales; family Micrococcaceae; genus Kocuria; species Kocuria rhizosphaerae. The sequence continues at coordinate 45,004 of NZ_JBISWL010000124.1, read as the reverse complement.
CGCGGTGACGGGGTGCGCGGGATCGGCGGCCGCGGCGGCCGCGGCACGACCGTCCAGCTGCTCGGTCGCGTCGTCGCGCACGGGCTCGAACGCCTGGGTGGGGTCGTCGTCGGGGAGGTCCAGGAACGGCCGCATGCCGGGCACGGCGGCGAGGGCGGCGGGCACGTCGTCGCGCCGGATGGCGTCCACGGCCGTCGCGAGGGCCCCGGCCGTGGCGGGGCGGTCCTTCGGGTCCTTCGCGAGCATCGACATCAGCAGCGCGCGCACGGGCTCGGGCACGTTCCGGGACAGCGGTGGCGGCGGGTCGTTGACCTGGGCGAGGGCGATCGCGATCTGGGACTCGCCCGTGAACGGGCGGCGCCCGGCCAGGCACTCGTAGCCGATGATGCCCAGCGAGTAGATGTCGGAGGAGCCGGTGGCCGTCTGTCCCGTCGCCTGCTCCGGGGCGAGGTACTGCGCGGTGCCCATCACCTGGCCGGTGGCCGTGAGCGGCACCTGGTCCGCGAGGCGGGCGATGCCGAAGTCCGTGACCTTCACCCGGTTGTCCGGGGTGATGATGAGGTTTCCCGGCTTGACGTCGCGGTGCACCAGCCCCTGCGCGTGCGCCGCCGCCAGGGCCCGGGCCGTCTGGCCGATGTAGTTGAGCACGGTGTCCGGCCCGAGGGTCCTCTGCCGCTCGATCATGTTGGACAGCGGTTCCCCGGGCACGAGCTCCATGACGAGGAACGCCGAGCCCTCCTCCTCGCCGTAGTCGAAGACGTTGGCCACGCCGGGGTGGTTCAGCAGCGCGGTGTGCCGGGCCTCCGCGCGGAAGCGCTGGAGGAAGTTCGGGTCGCCGTTGTACTCCTCCTTGAGGATCTTCACGGCGACGATGCGGCCCAGGACCCGGTCCTTGGCCTTCCACACCTCTCCCATGCCGCCGATCGCGATCCGATCGGTCAGTGCGTAGCGCCCGCCCAGGACGGTGCTCGACGATGGTCTCACTTGTTCAACACCGCCTCGAAGAGTTGCTTGGCGCTCGTGGTGGTCAGGCCGGAGCCGGTCGCGATGTCGACGTCCTCGAAGACGACGGCGAGGGCCACCTGCGGGTCGTCGGCCGGCGCGAAGCCCGTGAACCAGGCGTCGTTGAGGCCTTCGTCCGAGCCGATCTCGGCGGTGCCCGTCTTGCCGGCCACCTCGACGCCGGGCACCGCCGCGCCCTGGGCGATGCCGTCGTCGACCACCTCGACCATCAGGTCCTTGACCGTCCCGGCGACGTCCGCGCTCGTGGAGCGGCGCAGCTGCTCCGGGTTGAGCTCGTCGATCACGGACAGGTCGGCGGAGCGGACGGTGCGCACGAGCTTGGGCTTCATCTGCACCCCGTCGTTGGCGATCGTGGCACTCGTCATGGCGACCTGCAGGGGAGTGGCGCGCACGTCGTACTGGCCGATCGCGGACAGCGCGAGCTGGGACTCGTTGAGCTCCTCGGGGAAGATCGACGGGGTCACCTGCAGGGGGATCGACAGGGGCTCCCCGTAGCCGAAGTTCTGCGCCGTGCGGCGGATCGTGTCCTCCCCGAGGTCGAGGGCGATGGAGGCGAAAGGCGTGTTGCAGGACTGCTCGAGGGCGAACTCCAGGTCGGCCTGCGCGCGGGCCGTGCACCCGCCGCCCACGAAGTTCGGCAGCGTCACGTCCGTGCCCGGCAGCGGGAGCTCCTGCGGGTTGGGGATCTGGGAGTCCGTCGTGTACTTCCCGGACTCCAGGGCTGCCACGGTGTCGATGATCTTGAACGTCGAGGCCGGGGCGTACAGGTCACCCGCGATCGCCCGGTTGATCAGTGGCTGCTCCGGGTCGGCGTTGAGCCGCTCGGCGGCCGAGATGACCGCTGCCGGGTCGTGCGAGGCCAGCTCGTTGGGGTCGTAGCCGGGGCTGGAGACCATGGCGAGGATCGCGCCCGTCTCCGGGTCGAGGGCCACGACCGAGCCCTTGCGCCCCTGCAGCAGGTCGTGGGCCGTCCGCTGCAGGACGGGGTCGATGGTCAGCTCGACGGAGGCGCCCGTGGGCTGGTCCCCGGAGAACATCGCGACCACCCGGTCGTAGAACTGCTCGTCCGAGGCGCCCGAGAGCTCCTCGCCCAGTGCCGCCTCGAGGCCCGTGGCGCCGTAGACGAGGGAGAAGTATCCGGTCAGGTGCCCGTAGAGCAGCGGGTCGGTGTAGACGCGCTGGTACTCGAAGTCGTCGTCGGAGGGCACGGAGGAGGCCTTCGGGTCGCCGTCCACGAGGATCGATCCGCGGTCCGCGCCGAACTGGTCGTACAGGCTGCGGTTGTTCCACGGGTGCGCCTCGAGCGAGCGCGCCGCGAAGAACTGCACGTAGGTCAGCGCCAGGAGCAGCACGGTGAAGGCGGCCACGCCGGCCATCCAGGTGCGTCGGATCGCCCGGTTCACGATGCTCCTCCGTTCTCGTCGCCGCGGGGTCCCCGGTGCCGGCCCTCGTCCGTCAGGCGGGACATGGCCTCGGTCGGGGTGTCCCCGTCCGCGTCCTGTCCGCCCGTGGCCCCGATGGGCTCCGTGGCGGGACCGGCGTCAGGCACCTCGTCACCGGGCGCGGTGTCCGTCCCGACGGCGCGGTGCTCGACCGTGGCGTCGTCGTCGGCGTCCGGTTCGGCACCGCGGCTCCGGCGCCGCTCGAGGCGCTCCTGCTCGTCCCGCTCCGCCGCCTCCCGCAGGGCCGCCTCGTGCGCGGCGATCTCGGCGAGGTCAGCCTCGGTGGCCGGCCCCGTGACCACGGGGCGGCGGGCCGTGTGGGAGATCGCGAGGATGATGGCCGCGATGATCCAGTTGGACAGCAGCGAGGACCCCCCGGCCGACATGAACGGGGTGGTGAGCCCCGTGAGGGGGATCAGGCGAGTGACACCGCCGACCACCACGAACAGCTGCAGCACCATGACGGCGGAGAGCCCGGCGGCGAGCAGCTTCCCGAAGGCGTCGCGGGTGCCCAGGGCGGCCCGGAAACCCCGGCTGACGAAGAGGAAGAACAGCAGGAGCACGGCACTGACGCCGATGAGCCCGAGCTCCTCGCCGAACGCGGTCATGATCATGTCCGAGTTGGCGTAGGAGACGAGGTCGGGCCGGCCCTGGCCCAGGCCCTGCCCGAAGAGACCGCCCGAGGAGAGCCCGAACAGGCCCTGCACGATCTGCCCGGACCCGCCGGGGGCACGGTTGTAGACGTCCGGGTCGAAGGCGTTGAGCCACGAGTCCAGGCGCGCCGCCACGTGGCCGAAGAACTGGCTCGCGAGGAACCCGCCGACGGCCACGAGCAGCAGGCCGATGACGATCCAGCTCAGCCGGCTCGTGGCGAGGTAGATCATGGCGAGGAACAGCCCGAAGAACAGGATCGCCGAGCCGAGGTCCCGCTGGAACACGAGCACGCCGATCGCGATGAGCCACGCCGCGAACATGGGTGCCATGTCCCGGAAGCGGGGCAGGCGCACGGGACCGATCTTCTTCCCGGCCAGCAGGATGAGGTCCCGGTTGGTGGACAGGTAGCCCGCGAAGAACACGGCCAGCGTGATCTTCGCGACCTCCCCCGGCTGGAACGTGCGCCCGCCCACGGAGATCCAGATCCGGGCGCCGTTGAGCTCCACGCCGAGACCGGGCAGCAGTGGCATCAGCAGCAGCAGGCCGCTGAGCAGCAGGCAGATGTAGGTGATCCGCCGCAGCACCCGGTGGTCCTTGAGGAACCACAGCACCAGGCCCGCGGCGACCATGGCGACCGCCGTCCACAGCACCTGGGAGCCCGCCGCCGACTGGTTCGTGGTGAGGTCGATCCGGTGGATCATCGCGATGCCGAGGCCGTTGAGGGCCACCACGATCGGCAGCACGTAGGGGTCGGCGTGCGTCGCCCGCAGCCGCAGCACCACGTGCAGGAGCAGCCCGCCCACGCCGAGCACGAGCCCGGAGACCAGGATGTGCGGGTCCCCGGAGCCGAGCTGGTCCGGGTCCACGAGGATGTTGGCGCCCACGCCGATGGTGACGGCGACCAGCAGCAGGAGCAGCTCGGTCAGCCACCGCGGCTTGCGGCGCGGCGCGGCCTGCGCCTCGCGGGGGGACACGGCGGTGCTCATCGGTCACCTCCCGGGCTGGACGTGGGGGAGGAGGTGGCCCGGCGGACGGTGCCGGTGGGGCGGGGCTCGGGGCTCGGGGTGGCCTGCGGGGCGGACTCGCGCAGCTCGCGGACGATCCGTTCCGCCTCCGCCAGGCTGTCGGCGGGGATCGCGGTGCGGACCCGCTCCCGGGCGAAGCCGGGGAGGTCCTCCACGCGCAGGTCCGTGGTGCGCTCCAGCTCGCTGAGGCTGACCGGCCCGAGGGACTGGGAGACGCCGTTGTAGATCGCCACGTTCCCCTGGGCCTCACCCACGTAGTACTGGGAGCTGATCCAGGTGCTGGCCATCCACGCCCCGGCGACCAGCAGCAGCCCCACGGCGGCGAGGCTCAGCGCGGCGATCGCGCGGCGGTGGCGGCGGCGGCGCGGTGAGCGTCCCGCGGCGGCCTCCGCCCGGTGGAGCGCGGACTCGACCTCCTGGGGATCGGCGAGGGTGTCCGGCGCCGAGGTCTGGACCAGCGTGGCCCGGCGCTCCAGGACGCTGTCGCTCACGGTCGGGATGCGACCGGTCTGGGTCGCGTTGGCCGCGGCGCCCACGAGCAGGTGCGGACGTGCGGCCAGGTCCCGGCGCAGCACGGCCGCGGAGGACTCGGTGACGGGGACGGGAGCGGTGTCCTCGCCGGCGGCCGGGTCGTCGGTCATCTCGTCCGAGGTGAGCGCCGACCCGGGGTCGGGGACCGCGCCCTGCGGCTCGCCCGTCCGCGGCACGACCGCGGTGTCGTCGTCGCCGAAGACCTCGACGACGACCACGGTGACGTTGTCCGGCGCCCCGCGGTCCAGGGTCAGCTCCACGAGGGTGTCCACGGTCTGGCTCAGGTCGCCGGTGGAGCGCAGCACCGACTCGATGGTCTCCTGGCGGACCACGGCGTTGAGCCCGTCCGAGCACAGCAGCCAGCGCTCGCCGACCTGCGGGCGCAGCGTGGTCACGTCGATCTCGGGGGAGGCGTCGACGTCGCCGAGCACGCGCATCAGGACGTTCTTGTGCGGGTGGGACTCGGCCTCCTCGGGGCGCAGCCGACCCTCGTCGATGAGCCGCTGGACGAAGGTGTGGTCCTTGGTGACCTGCTCGAACTCCTCCCCGTGCAACCGGTACGCGCGGGAGTCGCCGATGTGGGCGACGACGAGCTCGTCCTCGTCGGCGAGCAGCGCCGTGACGGTGGTGCCCATCCCGCCGAGCCGGGGGTTGCCGTGCACGAGCCGCGCGAGGTTCTGGTTGGCGTTCTGGATCTCGTCGGCGAGCACGGTGGCGCCCTGGCCGTGGTGGCCGGTGTGGTCGAGGGTCGTGAGGTCCATGACGGCGGAGGCCGAGGCCACGTCCCCGCCCACGTGCCCGCCCATGCCGTCGGCGACCACGGCGAGGTGGCGGCCCGCGTAGGCGGAGTCGTCGTTCTTCGAGCGGACCCTGCCCACGTCGGAGCGCGCGGCGTAGCGGAAGGCGACCCCCATGCGTCAGGCCCTCAGTTCCAGGACGGTCTTGCCCACACGGAACGCGGTCCCGGGCTCCAGGGGAACCGCGCGCGTGAGGCGGGCTCCGCCCACGAACGTGCCGTTGGTGGAGCCCAGGTCCTCGAGGAACCACCGGGAGCCCTGCGGGAAGAGGCGGGCGTGCCGGCCCGAGGCGTAGTCGTCGCCGAGCGGGACGGTCACCTCGGGGGAGCGGCCGAGCAGGACGGGCGCGTCGCCCAGCGGGTAGCTGCGCCCGCGCAGGGGCCCCTCGAGGACGACGAGGGTCTGCGGGCGGGACCGCTGGGCCGGGGGCGGTCCCCCCGCGGGGCGGCCGGGCCCGGTCGCCGGCGGATCACGGCGATCGGCGCGCGAGCGGGCGCCCGGGAGCTTCCCGCCGACCGCCAGGTCGCGTCCCTGGCTGGCGACGATGCTGAAGATGAAGATCCAGAGGAGGGCCAGGAAGCCGAAGCGGAGCAGCGTGATGGTCAGTTCCGACATTCAGCGGTTCCCCTTCGGGGTCAGGAGGCGGAACGTGATCCTGGTCCGACCCATCGTGATCACGGAGCCGTTGACCAGCTCGGTGCGGCCGATCACCCGCTCCCCGTCGACGTAGGAACCGTTCGTCGAGCCCAGGTCCACGGCCACGAAGTGGTCCCCCTGGCGCCGGATCTCGAGGTGCTTGCGGGAGACGCCGGAGTCCTCCACGGTGATGTCCGCCTCTGTCGAGCGGCCGAGCACGATCGACTCCGCGTTGATGGAGAACCGCTCGCCCTCGACGTCGAGCACCGGGATCCAGTGCCGGACGGGCGCGGCGGCCTGCGTCGGCTCGTCCTCCTCACGGCGGTGGCCCCGCGCGATGCGGTGCCCGCTGGGCGTCGACGGCGTGTTGGGGGACTCCGCGGTGCGCTGGGCCGAGGAGTGGATGCGGAACTGCCCGGCCTCCACGTCGGACCCGCGGGCGAAGGAGACCTTCACGGCGCCCTGGAGCGTGTAGGCCTGGCTGCGCGCGTGCTTGATCACGACGTCGCACAGCTCCTCTGCCAGCGGCGTGCCCCAGTCCTGGGCGCGCGGGAAGTCCTCGTCGGAGAACTCCACGACGAAGACGTTGGGGGCCATGGTGCGCCCGGCCGAGATGGTGAACGCCTCCTGGTCGAGCTCGCGCCGCAGTGCGCTGGCGATCTCCACCGCCTCGACGCGCTTGCGGGAGCCCGTGGCGAAGGTGGCGCGGACGGCCTTCTCGATGTTCTTCTCGAGGCTGTCGAGAAATCCCATGCCGCCTCCTTCCTGGCGTCGATCGCGGTGCGCATGCCCCCGGTCTCGGGTCAGGCGTTCTCCAGGATAGTAGACGCGCACCCTGGGAGCCCGGTGGGGCGCCGGGCGCGGCGGTTCCGCCCGTCGCGCCGGGCCCTTGCACCCGGGCGTGGCGGGGAGAAGAATCCGGGACATGAGGCACACTGACCGACAAGGACCGTCCATCGCAGCTCTCGCGGTCACCGCCCTGCTCCTGGCCGGGTGCGGCGGCGAGGAGGACGGGGCGCCGGGCCCCACCGGGACCACGTCGCCCACCGGGGAGGCGACTGCCTCCGCGAGTCCCACGAGCACGGCGGGTCCCACGGGCACGGCGGAGCCCACGGCCACCGGGAGCCCCACGGCCACCGCCGGGGCCGGTGACGAGGCCACCACGGTGGCGGGCGTGATCGCCGCGGCCGTGGAGACCGTGCCGGGCAGCCGGGCGTTCGAGCTCGACCGCAAGGACGGCGAGGGCTGGGAGGTCACGCTCGCCGTCGGGGACCGGGAGCAGGAGGTGGACGTCTCCGAGGGCGGCTCGCGCGCCACGGCCCAGCCGGGCGACGACGACCTGGACGACGAGGACCGGCGCAACCTCGCCCAGGTCGCGGTGCCGCTGGAGGTCGCCGTCCGCACCGCCCTCCAGGAGGCCGACGGCAGCCTCGACGAGGCCGAGCTCGGCACCGAGGGCGGCACGGTCGTGTGGGAGATCGACGTCGACGACGAGGACGGCTCCTCCGTGGACGTGTACGTCAACGTGGGCGACGGGTCCGTGCTGAAGATCGACCGCTGACCCGGTAACTAGGCTGGGGCGCGGAACAGTCACCCGGGCCGTCCGCGCCCGCAGCCACGAGGAGCCCGACATGAGCGACCCCCGCCCGTTCACGACCGCCGACCTCTACGACGAGCGCGGCGAGCAGCTCATGTCCTGCCCGCGCCAGTTCCTGGACCTGGGCGGCGTGCGCGCGTTCACCGGGCCGGTGCGCACGATCCGCTGCTTCCAGGACAACGGGCTCGTCAAGCAGGTCCTCGGCACCCCGGGGGACGGCGCGGTCCTCGTCGTGGACGGCCACGGATCCATGGGCACCGCGCTCATGGGGGACATGATCGCCGAGTCCGCCGTCCGCAACGGCTGGGCCGGGGTCGTCGTGAACGGACCCGTCCGGGACCGCGTCGCCCTCGCCGGACTGCCGCTGGGGGTCAAGGCCCTGGGCTCCAACCCCCGGAAGTCCGCCAAGGACGGTGTGGGAGAGGTGGACGTGCCCGTCGTGATCGAGGGCGTGACCTTCCGGCCGGGGCGCACCGTGTGGGCGGACGAGGACGGGATCCTGGTCGAGGGCTGAGCGCCGGCCGCCTCAGCCGGGCGACCCGTGGGTGAGCCTGCCGCCGCGGTAGGTCGCGCGCACGCCGATGTGCTCCACGGACTGCCCGCGCCGGTGCGCCGCGACGGGGTCCTCCTCGAGCACCACGAGGTCCGCGAGCTTGCCCGGGGTCAGGGAGCCGATCCGGTCGAACATGCCCAGCGCCCGGGCGGCCTCGGAGGTGTAGGCGGCCAGCGCGTCCACGACGTCGAGCCGCTCCCCGGGCGGGCCGAAGCGGCGCCCGTCGCCGTCGAGCCGGTCCGTCCACGCCTGGACCGAGCGCAGCACGTCGCCGTCGGCGACGGGGCGGTCCGAGCTGCCGGCGATCCGCACCCCGGCGTCGAGGAAGCTCCGGCCCCGGTACGTCCAGTCCGTGCGCTCCGGGCCCAGCAGACGCCGGAACTGCACCGCCATGGGGCGCAGGAACCCGATCTGCGGGGTCACCCAGATCCCGGCGGCGGCCAGCCGCGGGAGCTGGTCGGGGCGGGTGATGCTCGCGTGCTCGATCCGGTTGGGGAAGCGGCGGCGGCCGTGCTCGTCCTGGCACCGGGTGATCACGTCGATGGCGAGGTCGACGGCGCGGTCGCCGATCGCGTGCGCCGCCACCGACCACCCCGCCCGGTACGCGGCGCGCACGGCCGTGGCCATCACTTCGGGGTCGTCCTGGAACCAGCCGGTGGAGTGGCCGCCGCAGAAGGCCTCGCTCACCGCGGCGGTCTCGCCCAGCAGGGAGCCGTCGACGAAGACCTTGACCGGCCCGAGCACGAGCTCGTCGTCGCCGAAACCCGTGCGCAGCCCCAGGTCGAGCCCCCGGGCGGGGCCGGCCCCGAGACCGCCGATCTCGTGCAGCACGTCGAGCACGGGCATCACCTGCGCCCTGGCGTGCAGGCACCCCGCCTCGCGGGCCTGCTGGTAGGCGAGCAGCTCTGAGGGGTTGTGCCCGATCCACCCGCCTCCGACCCCGGCCTCGGCGAACGTGGTGATCCCCTCGGCCGCGTAGCGGGCGGTGGCCCGGTCCAGGGCGGCCACGATCTTCGCGACCGGGTACGGGCGGAAGAGCCCCTGCACCATCGACTGGGCGGTCTCCTCGACGAGGCCGGTCGCCCGGCCGCGGGCGTCCCGAGCCACCCGCCCGCCCACGGGGTCGGGGGTGTCCGGGGCCAGCGCCCCGGCGCGGCGCAGCGCCTCCGAGTTCACGACGGCCGCGTGGCCGGAGGTGTGGCGCACGAACAGGGGGGTGCCCCCGGTGATGCGGTCCAGGACGTCGATGTCCGGCAGTGCGCCGCCGACGGCGGCCGGGTAGAAGCCGGTGGCCATGAGCCACTCCTCGTCCTCCGGCCGGTCCGCCATCCCGCGCTCGAGGGCGGCGTAGAGCTCCTCCAGGCTCGAGCACCCGGACAGGTCCACCTCCGCCAGGCCCAGGCCGAACCACGCGGTGTGGCAGTGGGCGTCCACGAACCCCGGCAGGACCGCGGCCCCGCCCAGGTCGACGGTCCGGGCCGCGGGCGCGCCGGGCTCGTCGAGGACCACGATCCGGCCGTCGAGCACCCCGATGCTCGTGGCCCGGGGGCGGGCGGGGTCCATGGTCAGCACGGTGGCGTTGACGATCAGGAGGTCGAGCCGCACGGAGGATCCTTTCGCCGGGACTGCCCTCGCTCGGAGCGCCGGCCCGGACCCGGCGCCCCGTCGTCCCCGGCAGGGGTCTCCCGCGGGCAGCTCCCGGCCGGGGTCAGAGGCCGCGGAGCCGTTCCTTCCAGACAGGGCGCCACCGTTCGGCGTCCTCGGCGGAGGCCAGCCCGGTGTGGGCCACGCCGACCGTCGTGCGCCCGCCGCCCTTGTCCCCCACGGTCACGGTGATCCGCGTGCCGTCGGCCAGCCTCGCCCGCCAGTAGCGCCACTTCTCGGTGGCGGCGGTGACGGGCTCCTGCTCGAACGGCACGCCCTCCACGCCGTCGGCCCCGGCCATGAGCGCGCACCACCTCCCGAGCGCGTCGTCCCGCGAACCGGACACGGTCCGGCTCGCGCTGACCCCGAAACTGCCGTCACCGGCCTGCCCGGGGCGCCGGGCGCCCGTGTGCTGCTCGTAGGCCACGGCCACCGACTGCCCCCACCACTCGTGGTTGTCGACGACGCCCTCGAGCCAACCCGCCGCGTGACGCGCGATCTCGGCGTGGCTCATCTCCCGCGCGCCGATCCCGTCCAGCCGGGCCGTCCAGTCCTCCCAGGGGATGCCCGTCGCCCGGGCGATCCCGGCCGTGCTGGTGCCCCGGGTGGTCATGGCCGCCGGGGGGCCGGGGCGGTGGCCGCCACGGGGTCAGTCCGAGGTCGGCGGGCGGTAGCCGCCCGCCGGGTCCTGGTCGTCCCCGCCGATCCCGTGGTCCGTGGTGCCGGCGTCGGCGACCCCGGGCAGGCGCTGGCCGGCGTTGGTCTGACCGAGGGGGTCCTCGGCGGTCTCCATGTCCCTCGCCGGGGTGTCGGGAACGCCGACGTCGTCGGCGAGGTGCGGGTCGTCGGGAAGCTGGTCGCCGGAGGCGGGCGTGGTGTTCATGGGACCAGACAACCAGCGGTTCCGGGTGCTGGCAAGGGTCCACCGCCCGCCCGGTGCGTCCCGCGTGCGTGCGGGACGCACCGACCGCGGCCGGGCCTGCCCGTGTGCCCGGGCGATATCGCGGACAGCGAATGCACAGGGTGCTGACAGTGTGGGGGGCCCGTGCCATAGTGAGACCGGACGGCTCGCCGACGCGAGCAGCACATCGTTGTCGACCAGGGTCCCCGTCCGGCGGGGGCCGGAACCAGGAGACGCAGTCATGGCCACCCTGAAGCAGAGCAACGCGCCCTACACCGTCCCGGGTCTGTCCACGCAGAACGGTCACGAGGTCGCCCAGACGCTCCAGCAGCGGCTGCACGCCCTCAACGACCTCCAGCTGACCCTGAAGCACGCCCACTGGAACGTGGTGGGTCCCAACTTCATCGCCGTCCACGAGATGCTGGACCCGCAGATCGAGCTCGTGCGCGGCTTCGTCGACGAGCTCGCCGAGCGGATGGCGACCATGGGCGTGGGACCGAGCGGCCTGCCCGGCGACCTGGTCCGGGCGCGGACCTGGGAGGACTACTCGGTCCACCGGGCCTCCGCGGTGGAGCACCTCGCGGCCCTCGACCTCGTCTACACCGGTGTGATCGGGGACCACCGGGACGCCCTCCGGAAGGTGGGGGAGCTCGACCCGATCACCGAGGACATGCTCATCGGCCAGGTCCGTGAGCTCGAGCTCTTCCAGTGGTTCATGCGCGCCCACCTCGAGAACAGCGGCGGGGAACTCCAGCACGGCGCAGCCCGCACGGAGCGCGACGCGGCGGAGTCCGCCGCGCGGTAGCCGGCGCCGTGACCTCGCCCCCGGTGACCGGCCCCGCCGACCCCTCTGGTCGGCGGGGCCGGTCCGCGCTCACGGCCATGACCTTCAACGTCCGCCGCCCCCACGACCGGTACCTGTGGGCGGGGCCGGACGCCTGGTTCACCCGCGTCCCGGCGGTGCAGGCGGTCCTGCGGGACCACCGGGCGGACCTCGTGGCCCTGCAGGAGGTGCACCCCGAGCAGCTGCACCCGATCCAGGACGCGCTGGGCCCGCGGCACGTCCTGCTCGGCACGGGCCGGGACGACGGCGGGCGGGGCGAGGGGTGCCTGCTCGCCGTCGACACGTCGCGGTTCGACGTCGCGCACTGGCGGCAGCGCTGGCTCTCGCCCACCCCCGAGGTCCCCGGATCGCGCTGGCCGGGGGACGCCTGCCCCCGCACCGTCGTCCACGCGGACCTCGTGGACCGGCGCACCGGCGTCGCCTGGCGGGCCGTGGCCACCCACCTCGACCCGTGGCCGGAGCGTGCCCGGCTGCGCAAGCTCCCGGCCCTGCGGCAGCTGCACCTCGAGTGGGAAGGCCCCCTGGTGCTCCTCGGCGACATGAACGCCGCCGCCGGGCGGTCCCGCACGTGGCAGGCCGCCCTCGCGGGCGGTCTGCGGGACACGCTGCCCGCGGACGCGCCCGGGACCTTCCACCGCTACCGCGAGCCGGGCGCCAGGACGCCGCGCCTGGACTGGATCCTGCACGCCGGACCGGTGCGGGTCCTCGACGCGCGCGTGCTGGCCGACCGGCCGCGCGGGACCTGGGCCTCCGACCACTTCCCCGTCCTCGCCGCCCTGGAGCACGAGCGGGCTCCCGACGGCGAGCGCGACCGCTGAGCGGGGCGCTCCCGGGCGGTCAGTGCACCACGCCGAACACCCAGACCCCCGGGGTCATGGTGAGGAGGGTGATCACGACGGTGCCGATGAGGTGGAGCCACAGCCCGACCCTGATCATCTGCCCGATGGTGACGTAGCCGGAGCCGAAGGCGATGGCGTCCGGCGGCGTGGCCACGGGGAGCATGAACGCGCTCGTGGCGGCCAGGGCCAGGGGGACCACCCGCAGCACGGGATCCAGCCCCGGCCCCATGGCGACCCGGCCCGCCGCCGAAGAGCAGGAGCACGCCCCACGGCAGCTTGACGGCGGTCTCCCAGCCCAGCAGCCGGACCCCGCGCCGGGCGCCGGGGGGACGTCGCGCGCGTCCCCGGCCTCGGCCGGCCGCACCACCCGGACGTGGCCGCGCGGGTGCCTCGCCACCGCGCAGGTCCGTGCTGGACGTGCCATGCGCCGCCTCCCGGTGGTAGGAATGACCCGTCCGGCCACGGCGGGCGCAGGTCCCGCCGCGAGCACCCGGCCGTCGGCGTCCGGCCGGCGCAGGCGTCCGGGGCGGCCCGCGGCCACCCCCGTGCGGACCGGTCCGGACGACCGGCGGAGTTCGCCCTGACGACGAGGCGGCCGTCCCGACAGCGATGGCCAGGAGGTGTCCGTGACCTACACCGTGATCGCGCGCAGCGCGGACTCGCGACTGCTCGGGGCCGCCACGGCGAGCTTCTCGCTGGCCGTGGGCAACGCCGTGCCCGCGCTGGTGCCCACGGCCGGGGTCGTGGCCTCCCAGGCGTGGACCAACCGGCGGCTGCGCTACGAGATGCTCCGCACGCTGCACCACGGGGGCGCGGCCGAGGACGCGATCGCGGGCCTGGCCGACGCGGACCCGGACCTGGCGCTGCGCCAGGTCGCGGCCCTCCCGGTGCGGGGTCCGGGGGCCCACCTCACCGGGAGTCTCTGCACCCCCTGGGCGGGGGGCGTCGCGGGGCAGGACTTCGTGGTGATCGGCAACTACCTGGCCGGGCCGGAGGTGGTCGAGGCCATGCGCGAGGCCGTGTCCGGCGCGCTCGCCGTCCCCGCCCTGTCGAGCACGCGGATGGCAGCGGCCCTCGTCGACTGCCTGCGCGCGGGCCTCGACGCGGGCGGCGACAGCCGTGGCCAGCAGAGCGCCGCGGTCCTGGTGGCGGACACCCTCGCGGGCTTCCAGTACCCCGTGCTGCTCGACGTGGACCTGCGCGCCGACAACTCGCCGACCCCGCTCGACGACCTGGACGGGATGCTCGCCCTCAAGGGGGCCAGGGCCCACCCCGCGCCGGCGGAGCTCGTGCCCAGCACGGAGGTCCCGCACCGTCCCGAGGACGAGGGCCTGTGGTCCACCGTCCTGTCCTGACCGCCCCGGGCCCCACCGGAGTGGGCGCGACGGGGCCGATGCCCTACCCTCGGGGCATGTCCTGTCCTCCACTCCCGCGCCGCGCGCGGCACCGCGCGGCCGCGGCCCTCGCCGTGGCCCTCCTCACGACGGCGCTCGGCGCGTGCGGCGGGCAGAGCGCCGAGCCGGGAGGGGATCCGGCCACGGCGGGCTCCGGCACGGGCGCTCCGACCGGTGCGTCCCCGTCCGCCGGCCCTTCCGCCGCGGCGACGACCGCGCCGCCGGACGACGTGCAGGTGGTCGTCACGGGCGACGTCCTGCTGCACCAGGGCCTCTGGGCGCAGGCCGAGGCCGACGGCGGCGGGGAGCTGGACTTCGGGCCCCTGGTCGCCGGGCTGCGCCCCTTCACGCGGGACGCGGACCTCGCGATCTGCGACATGGAGACGCCGCTGGCCCCGCCGGGCGGACCCTACACCGGCTACCCGGCGTTCGAGGTCCCGCCCCAGATCGTCCCCGCCCTCGCGGACGTGGGCTACGACGCGTGCACGACGGCCACGAACCACACCCTCGACGCCGGCCCGGCCGGGCTCGAGCGCACCCTCGACGCCCTGGAGGAGGCGGGGATCGCCACCACGGGCTCCTACCGCACGGCCGCCGACGCCGCGCGTCCGCTCGTGCTCGACGCCGGCGGGGTGGACGTGGGCCTGGTGACGGGGACCTACGGGCTCAACGGGAACGTCCCGGACGCCCCGTGGCGCGTCGACCTCCTGGACGTGCCGCGGATGGTCGACCGGGCGCGGGCGGCGCGGGAGGCCGGTGCGGAGATCGTGCTCGCGGCCGTCCACGCCGGGGACGAGTACTCGAGCGCCCCCAACCAGCAGCAGCTGGACGTGACGCACGCGCTGGCAGACAGCGGGGAGTTCGACTTCGTCTACGGGCACCACACGCACTCGGTGCTGCCGATCGAGAAGCACGGGGACACGTGGATCGTGCACGGCCTGGGCAACAGCCTCTCCGAGCACGCGACGCGGGTGCCGGTCAACAACGAGGGCCTGACCGTGCGCATGACCTTCACGCGGCAGGGGGAGGAGTGGATCGGGGAGCCCCCGGTGTGGATCCCGCACATCCTCACGGTCGACCCGGTCCGGTGGTGCGCCCTGCCGGCCGAGGACGTCTGCCGGTCCCCGGAGGAGGACGCGGCCTCCCTGGCCCGGACCGCGGCGACCGTCACGTCCATGGGCGCCGAGGCCGACGGCGCACGCCCGTGGCGGCCGCTCGGAACCCCGACCCCGGGGCAGTAGCCCTCAGGCCCGCTCCGCGTCGTCGTCCGGGTCCTCGTCCGCGTCGACGCGGACGAGGGCCTGCACGGCGGCGTGGTCGCTGGGGTGACCTCCGTCGAAGCGCGCGGTGTTGATCCCGCCGGCCCGCACCCGGACCTCCGGGGTGGCCAGCACCCAGTCGATGCGCAGGTCGTCGCCGTCCGCGTGGCCGTAGTCGGGGAACGTGCCCAGGTCCGGGGTGAGGTGGCGCTCCGCCGCCGCCCAGGTGTCCCGGAGGACCCCCGACCCCACGAGTGTGCTGTACGCGGCCGAGTCGTCCGCCACCGCGTTGAAGTCCCCGGTGACCACGGTCGGGGTGTGCGGGCGGAAACTGTGCACGAGCTCGACGACGGCGTCCGCGCTGCGGTCCCGGGCGGTCTCGGAGTCGTGGTCGAAGTGGGTG
The DNA here is from genome assembly GCF_044462265.1 of Kocuria rhizosphaerae. Lineage (NCBI taxonomy): Bacteria > Bacillati > Actinomycetota > Actinomycetes > Micrococcales > Micrococcaceae > Kocuria > Kocuria rhizosphaerae. The sequence goes on along the minus strand of NZ_JBISWL010000124.1, from coordinate 29,462 downwards.
TTGACGAGCACGAGCTCGGCACCCGTGCCGCGGTCCAGGAAGCGGCCCCACGTGACGATGCGGGGCACCGTGTTGCCCCAGGTGGCCGAGCCGATGAGCTCCGGGGTGTCCGAGAGCCAGAACTGGTCCCACTCCAGCAGCTCCAGGCGGCGGGCGTCGTAGAAGATCGGGGAGTACTCGCCCTTGCTCCCGCCCGCCCGGCCGCAGCCCAGCATCGCGTAGCCGGCCGGCAGGGCACGCTCGACCACCGAGAGCTGGTGGAACAGCGCCTCCTGCACGCCCAGGAGGGTGGGCTGCTCGAGCCGGAGCAGCCTGGTCAGCCGCGGCGCGCGGTCGGGCCAGTGGTCGGGGTCCCCGCGTCGCGTGCCGCTGTGCTGGAAGCGGATGTTGTAGCTCATCACGTGCAGGTCCCGGCCCGTGGCCGGTCCGACGAGCGGCCGGGCCGGGTCGGAGACCCCGGGGGTCGTGGGGCGGTCGAGGAGGGCGGCGTCCGGTGTCATCACAGCTCCAGGTAGGGGATGGGCGGGGGCGTCGTCGTCCCATCGTGGCCGGAGGGATCCGACCACGACGGGACCGGAGGAGAACACCGGATGGCGATCCGGTGAAATTCGGCCCGCGGGGGTCGCGGGGCCGGCGGCGAGGGGCTCAGGCATCGGCCGCCTCCACGGGGAACTGCCGGACCTGCCCGGCGGCGAGCTCGTGCACCTGCCGGTTCACGTTCACGCGCACGGGTGCGGCCGGACCGGGGGCGAGGTGCAGCCGCAGCGCGGTGCGGGTGACCTCCACGTGGATGCGCTGGTGCCGGTAGCTGATCGAGAAGGAGACCCTGGGCAGTTCGGGCGGGATCGCCGGGTGCAGCCAGAGCATGTCCTCCCGGACCTCCAGGCCCGTGTAGCAGCGGGTGAGGATGTCCACGGACCCGGCCATCGCCCCCAGGTGCACCCCCTGGCGGGTCGTGTCCCCGTGGGCGTCGACGAGGTCGCTGTCGAGGGCCCGGGTCAGGAAGCTCCACGAGCTGGCGCGGTCCCGGCGGGCCTCCACCCAGGAGTGCACCACGTTGGACAGCGTGGACCCGTGCGAGGACCGGGCGCAGTAGAACGCGACCGTGGCCCGCACCGCCTCGCCCGGGAGGTCGTACCCCATCTGCCCGAGGATCTCCCGCAGCTCCTCCGCGGAGAACAGGTACAGCAGCATCAGGACGTCCGCCTGCTTGGAGAGCCGGAAGTCGTTGGTGGACCGCCCCTCCGCGTCGAGGATGAGGTCGAGGCGTCCGATGCGGTCGTAGCGGTCCCGGTAGTCGTCCCACTCGAGCTCCGGCAGGTCCTCGTAGCCGTCGTACTGGGCGATCACGCCGTCGGCCATGAAGGGCACGCGCAGACGGGTCCGGATCCGTCCCCAGCGCTCCACCTCGTCCTCGCGCAGGCCCAGGCGCCGCCACAGCGGTCCCCCGTAGTCCTGGCCGAGGCGCTCGACCATCTCGGTGGTCCGGGCCAGCAGCCAGGCGGTCATGACGTTGGTGTAGGCGTTGTCGCGCAGCCCGGAGCCCGGGGTCCCCGGATAGCCGTCGTGGAACTCGTCGGGGCCCATCACCCCGGCGATCACGTACCGTCCGTCCTCGGGGTCCTCGACGGCGAGGCTGCTGAAGAACCGGGCGATGTCCACCATGAGCTCGGCGCCCTGCTCGATGAGGTACCGGGTGTCCCCGGTGGTCTGGAAGTACTGCCAGACGCTGTAGGCCACCGCGAGCCCCACGTGGCGCTGCAGCCGGGAGTGGTCGGGGATCCACCGGCCCGTGAGGGGGTTGTAGAGGACCCGCGGGGTCTCCTCCCGCCCGTCGCTGCCGCTGCGCCACGGGAACATGGCCCCCTCGTGGCCGGCCGCGCGGGCCGCCGCCCGGGCCTCGGGAAGGCGCCGGTACCGGTAGGCCAGCAGCGCCCGGGTCCACTCCGGGCGGCGCAGGGTGATCATCGGGTAGACGAACATCTCGTCCCAGAAGACGTGGCCGCGGTATCCTTCCCCGTGCAGTCCGCGGGGCGGGACCCCTGCGTCGAGGTCCGGGTGGGCGGCGGCGACCGACTGCAGGACGTGGAAGGTGTTGAGGTTCACGGCCAGGCCCTGCCGGCCGCCGGCGTCCGTGGCCACGGTGAAGGCCGACCAGAGCGCCTGCCACGCGACCACGTGCGCTGCGAGCAGCTCCTCGAAGCCCTCCGAGCGCTCCAGCAGCGCGGCGGCGGCCAGGGCGGGTGTGGAGATGGCCCGGTCCCGGGAGGTCACGACGGCCACGACCTTCTCGACCCGCACGGGGCGCCCGCGCGACATCCGCAGCCGCAGTTCGTGGCCGACCACCCCGGGCGCCGGCCGGGAGGGGGCGCGGGAGAGCATCCGGTCCTCGGCGCCGCTGCGCAGCACCCGCGTGCGAGCGGCCACGGCGATCCGGATCCCGGACTGCGCGGTGGCCGTCTCGGCCAGGACGGTGCCGTGGCCGATGTCCCGGAGCACGGCCTCCCCGAGGTGCCGGCCGCCCAGGGGCGCGTCCCCGGCGACGTTGCGGTTCTCGACGTCGGTGTCCACGAGGCTGCGCACGGTGAGGGTCCCGTCCCAGTCCTCGGCCTCGAAGACCGTCTCCTGGCCGGCGAGGTGCCGCTGCTCCTGGGAGACGAACCGCCGCGTGGTCACCCGGGTGGTCCGCCCCGTCCCGTCCCGGAACCGCAGGGTGCGCGTGAGGACGCCGGTGCGCACGTCCAGGTCCTGGTGGTGCTCGAGCACCGTCTCGGGCGTCGGCACGAACCAGTAGCCGTCCTGGACGCGGTACTGGAGCAGGAGCCAGTTGGGGGCGTTGACCAGGTCCTCGTGCTCCACGACCCGGCCCTCGACCTCGAGGCGCAGCCGGTTGTACACCCCGGCCAGGTAGGTGCCGGGGTAGTGGACCCCGTCCGCCCGGGACTCGCACGCGGCGCCGCGGACGGCCATGTACCCGTTGCCCAGGGTGCACAGGGCCTCGCGCAGACCCTCCTGCCGCGGGTCCAGGCACGGGTAGGTGAGGTTCCAGGGACCCTCGTCGCCGGAGCCCCCACCCCAGTCGGCGCCCGCGGCCGCGGCGGCCACCGGGATCTCGAGCTCGGCGATGTCGTCCACGACGAGGTGGGCGCCCGCCGCGAGCAGCGGTCCGCGCCGGTCCGCGCCGTCGACGCCCACGACGAGGCCGAACCCGTGCGCCACGGCCGTCCGGACCAGACGGTCGCTGTCCGTGATGACGACGACGTGCTCGGGATCGACCGCCAGCCGCCGGGACGCCAGCAGCAGCGACGCCGCGGGCGGATGCCGCTCCCCGTCCTCCGCGGGCGCGGACGTGACCACGACCTCGGCGATCGGCTCCCCGGGCGGCTCGGGGCCGGTGGTGACCAGGGCGGTGAGCACGCCCTGCGCCCGCAGGCGGGCGAGGAGGTCCAGGGCCTCGGCGCGGTGACGGGGGTCGGGGGACCCCGGGGCTATCGGGACGGGGGCCGCGTCCTCCTCGGCGCGCGCGCCGTCGCCGGGGCCCGGCGCCGCCCCCGTGTCGGCGAGGGCGAGCACCACTGCTCCGTAGGGGCTCCGGCCGCGGTCGGCCGGCTGCTCCAGGACGCCGCTCATGCCGTCATTGTGCCACCTGCCTCCGTCGCGCACCTGGAGGACGGGGCGGAGGTGCCTCAGTTGATGGTGCTGAGCCGGATGGTCTCCGGCAGCGCCAGGATCTGCTCGATGACCTCCGGGGTCACCCCGTTGGCGGCGTCCGTGACCAGGTAGCCGGTGTCCCCGTGGGTGGACAGCTGCTGGCTGTCGATGTTGATGCCGTGGTCGCCCAGGACGCTGTTGACGGTCGCGAGCACACCCGGCACGTTGCGGTGCAGGTGCAGCAGGCGGGTGCCGTTGACGGCGGTGTCGAGCTGGACCTGCGGCATGTTCACGGAGAGGGTCGTGGAGCCGGAGGTCACGAAGGACGAGAGCTTCCCGGCCACGAACCGGCCGATGTCCACCTGCGCCTCCTGCGTGGACCCGCCGATGTGCGGGGTGAGGATCACGTTGGGCAGGCCCTGCAGCACCGAGCTGAACGGGTCCCCGGCGACCTTGGGCTCGTTCGGGAACACGTCCACGGACGCGCCCGCGATGTGCCCGCCGACGAGTGCGTCGCGCAGCGCGTTGTAGTCCACGACCATGCCGCGGCACAGGTTGAGGAACAGCGACCGGGGGCGCATCCGCTCGAACTGCTCGCGGCCGAACATGTTGTTGTTGCTGCGCCGGCCGTCCACGTGCAACGACACGGTCTCCACGCGCTCCAGCAGCTCCTCCAGCGAGTCGCAGCGCTGCGCGTTGCCCAGGGGCAGGCGGTCCACGACGTCGTAGTAGTAGACCCGCATGCCGAGCGTCTCGGCGAGCACGGAGAGCTGGGAGCCGATGTTGCCGTAGCCCACGATGCCGAGGGTGCGGCCGCGGACCTCGTGGGAGCCCTTGGCGGACTTGTCCCACACGCCCTCGTGCATGGCCTTGTTCTTGTCGGTCAGGTGGCGGGCCATCGAGATGATCTCGGCGATCGCGAGCTCCACCACGGACCGGGTGTTGGAGTAGGGGGCGTTGAAGCACGTCACGGCGTGCTCCGTGGCGGCCGCGAGGTCGATCTGGTTCGTGCCAATGCAGAAGGCGCCCACCGACAGCAGCTGCGGGTGGGCCTCGAACACCTCCCGGGTCACGTGGGTCTTGGACCGGATGCCGAGCAGCTCGACGCCCTCGAGCGCCTCGACCAGCTCGGGGACGTCGAGCGCGCCCTTGCGCGTCTCGACCTCGATGCCCTTCTCGGACAGGATGCGTTCGGCCTCGGGGTGGACGTTCTCCAGGAGCAGTGCTTTCACAGTGGTCCAGTCTATGGCCCTCGGGTCCCGCGCCGCGACGCCGGGTGCGGCCGCCCGCCGGTCGTGACCGGGCTCACCGGGTCCGGGGCGGCCCCGCCGGTCCCCGGAACGGGCCGAGGGCGCCCCGGCCGGCGCCGAGAACTCCGCGCCGGGCTGTGCCGGACGGGGCCGGAACGACGGAGAGCGGGACACCCTGAGGTGTCCCGCTCTCCGTTGCTGGTGGTGCGCGAGGGGGGAGTTGAACCCCCACGCCCTCTCGGGCACACGGACCTGAACCGTGCGCGTCTGCCTATTCCGCCACTCGCGCTCGTCGACCCCCGGCGCCGGAACGCCGTGAGCAACGACGACCATGCTACCCACACCTGCCCCGGAAGGCCAATCGTGGCGGCGGCCCCGGGGCAGTAGTCTGGTCCCCTCCGCTCGAGAGGGGAGTCCGCGCCGACGAGGGGAGCACAGCATGGAGCCCGACCACCAGCAGACCGAGCAGAAGCGGAAGGAACTGGGCCGCACCGACGAGCCGGTGGAGGACGAGCTCGTCGAGGAGTTCGAGAACACCGTCACCGAGGGCGCCGACCGGCTCAACCGCACCTGGCGGGCGCTCGCCATCACCGGGCTGTTCGGCGGCATCGACGTCGGGCTGGGGATCATGGCGATGCTCGCGGTCCTGGACGCCACGGGCTCCGAGCTGCTGGCCGGCATGGCGTTCGGCATCGGCCTGTTCGCCCTCCGACTGGCCCACTCGGAGCTGTTCACGGAGGACTTCCTCATCCCCATCAACGCCGTGGTGGCCCGGCACGGCACATGGCTGCAGCTGCTGCGCCTGTGGGTGGTGACGCTCGTGACCAACCTCGCCGGCGGCTGGCTGTTCATGTGGGTGGTCGGGGCGGCCTTCCCGCAGTTCGAGCGGCTGATCGTCGAGATCTCGGTGGGCTACATGGAGAAGGGCCTGACCCTGGAGACCGCAGCCCTGGCGGTGCTCGCCGGCAGCACCATCACGCTGAGCACCCGGATGAGCCAGGGCACCACCAACGACGTCGTGACCGCCCTCATCTCCCTGATCAGCGGGCTGCTCGTCGTGGGTCTGGGCATGCTCCACGGCGCCCTGAACTCGATCGTGGTCTTCGGCGCCATGCACATGGGCGCCGCGATCTCCTACACGGACTGGTTCGTGTGGTTCCTCTGGGTCATCCCGCTGAACATGGTGGGCGGGCTGGCGATCATCACCCTGCCGCGGCTCGTGCGCACCCTCGAACTGATCAAGAAGGAGCGGGCGAAGCAGGCCGGGCGTCTCGCGGGGGAGCGGGGCTGAGCTCAGGCGACGGCCAGCCCCGTGACGAGGGCGAGGGCGCCCCACAACCCGGTGAGGGCGAAGAGCGTCACGGGCGCGAGCAGCGCGAGCTCCGCGACGGATCCGGCGTTGCCGAGCAGCGGCACGGCGACGAAGGACCGGTTCCGGTACACGGACCGGGGCAGCGGCAGGGGAGCCCGCAGCGGGTACAGCAGGTGCACCCCGCGGGTGGTCACCAGGTCCCCGAGGACGTGGACGACCACGCCGGTGCCGACCGCCGCGGGGAACCACCACTCGTGGGCCGGCGGGTGGAGGCCGACGACGGCGCCCAGCCCGATCCCGGCGACCCAGTTGAACTTCGCGACCCGTGCCGGCAGGAAGGCCAGCGACTGCACGGCGAGGGCGATCAGCAGCACGGACATGACCGCGGCCAGCGGCCACACCCGGCCGAACCCCTCGACCGGGACGCCCAGCTCCTGAGCCGCCGCGGCCAGGCCGGTGAACGCCGCCATCCCGAGCAGGGAGTGGGTGCCGCGGCGGTGCCCGCCGGCGATCCGGCACACCACGCGCGACAGCCAGGTGGACAGCGGCGGCAGGGACCGGGCCACGGTCCCGCCGGGGTGGTCGAGGTCCGGCAGCAGCGCCGCGCCGGCGGTGACGAGCGCCCCCGTGAGCACGCCTGCGTCCCCGACGTCGAGCAGCCCCCAGCCGATCGGGATGCTGATCCCCTCGAGGTGCAGCCGGTAGTCGGCGGTCAGCGCCACCCACGCGGCCGCCCCGCAGGCGGCATGGCTCGGTCCCATCATGACAGTGACGTCCTCCTCGGATCTCCGGTGGGACCGCGGCGGCGCCACCGGCGCAAACACTAGGGTCCGCCCCGGACGGCACAAGACCGGTGCCCGTCCGCTCAGGGCGCGGGGACGCGCCGCCAGCCGGCCGAGTCGACCTCGACGACGGCGGGAGCCCCGCCGCCCACGCCGCGGCGCAGCAGCGCGGCGTCGACGTCGGCGGCCGGGGCCGAGACCACGAAGGTCTCCCCGCGGAACAGGTCGGCCGTGTCCTCCACGAGCTCGGCCAGCTCCGCCGCACCGCGGGCGGTGAGCCTCGCCGCCACGCGCAGGCGGGCGCAGCACGGCGGGGCGGGGGCGTCCTGGTCGAGGAGGACGGCGGTCGCGGGGCACTGCAGGTCGCTCATGCCGCCAGTCTCTCGCGTCCCGGGCGGTCCGGGGCGACGCCCCCGGGTTCAGTCGGCCGGCGGCGTCCACCCCGCGGCGAAGCCCAGGCCCAGCGAGGTGGCGAGGGACACCGCCGTGATCCCGGCCGCCACCGCCACGGTGCGCCCCGGTGCGGCCCGCGCCCAGCGCCACCGGGTCCCGGGCAGTTCCACCCACCGGTACGTCGCCCCCGCCAGCACCAGGACCCCGGCCGAGAGCAGGACCAGGTCGGCGTCGCTCGGCGTGCGGCCGAGCAGGAAGGGGAGCACGAGGAACAGGGGCCAGTGCCACAGGTAGACGGAGTAGGAGGCGTTCCCCAGCCACTGCACCGGGCGCCGGTCGGTGAGCACCTCGAGGCCCGTGCGCGGAACGGCCTCGCCGCCGGCGATGATCGCGGCGGCCGCGAGCACGGGTGCGAGCGCACCCACCCCCGGGAACGCGACGCCGTGGAAGAGCACCCCGCAGGCCGCCAGCACGGCCCAGCCCAGGACGACGAGGACGCGTGCCGTGACGGCCCGCCGCGGCACGCCGACGCCCAGGGCCACGAGCGCGCCGACGCCGAACTCCCACGCACGCGTCCACGTGGCGAAGTAGGCCGTCTGGCTCGAGAGCTCGGTGTGCACGACCCCCACCACGAAGCTGAGCGCGGTGGCCGCGGCCACGAGCACGAGCACCCGGCGGCGGCCGCCGTCCGCGGCGCCCCGCCGCAGCTCCCCCCGCACAGCGAGGAGCAGCAGCACCGGCCAGGCCAGGTAGAACTGCTCCTCCACCGACAGGGACCAGAAGTGCTGGAAGGGTGTGGGCAGTCCGTCCGGGGAGAGCTCGGGGATCGTGCTGAGGGCCATGAGCCAGTTCTGTGCGTAGAGGGCCGCCCCCACGCCCTCGACGGCGGTGCGCGTCCAGTCCTCGCGGGGGAGGGCGGCGCGGGCGAGGACCGTGGCCACCAGGGTGACCAGGGCCGCGGCGGGCAGCAGGCGGCGCGCCCGCCGGCCCAGGAACGCCTTGAGGTCCACCGTTCCCGTGCCGCGCAGCTCCCGCAGCAGGTGGCCGGTGATGAGGTAGCCGGAGATGACGAAGAACACGTCCACGCCGACGTACCCGCCGGGCAGCAGCCGCGAGGGCCAGAAGTGGTCGACCACCACGAGCAGCACCGCGAGCGCCCGCAGGGCCTGGACGTCCCGGCGGCGGAGGGGCGGGGCCCCGGCCCGGGACGCCGAGTCCGCCGGTGCGCGGGAGGCCGGCGCGGGATCCGCCACGGACCCTGCCGCGCGGCCCGTGGCGGGACTCGTGGGGGGACTGGTGGCGGGACCCGTTGCTGGACCCGTTGCTGGACCCGTGGCGGGGCGCACCGCGGGGACCGCGCCGGTGCCGGGACGGGGAACGGGGGCCGGGGACATCACGGGCGTGGAGGCTAGCAGGTGTGCCTCAGGCCTTCCTGGGCGGCCCCCGCTGCGCGAGACTGGGTGCATGACCGATCCCGTGGACCCGCTCACCCAGGCCGCGGCCCGGGCCCGCCTGGCCGCCGACGCCCATCGCGGCGTCGAGTCCGATCCCTGGACCGCCGGCCTCGCCGAGCCCTCCGGCCCGCACCGGCCCGGGACGCCCCGCACCTCGGCGGCCGACGTGCTCTCCGGGCGCGACGACGCCCACACCGTGGTCTCGGAGGGGGAGCGCCGGGCGCGGGAGTGGAGCCATGACCTGGGCGACCGCGGCGGCTGAGCCCCGGGCCGCCGGGATAGGCTGGTGCCGACCGGACAGGGAAGGACGAACGGCATGACGACGACGCTGACCGAGCACGGGGTGCTGTGCCGGGTGCCGATGCGCTGGGGCGACATGGACCCGTACGGCCACGTCAACAACGTCGAGATCGTACGGCTGCTCGAGGAGGCGCGCATCGAGGCCCTGGGCGTCCCCGTGGGCACGGGCGACCAGGTGGCGGCGCCGCTCATCCCGTTCTTCTCCGCCCTGCCGGAGGGCACGCAGGCGCTGATCACCGAGAACCGGATCAAGTACCTGCGCTCCCTGGAGTACCGCAACGTCCCGGTCGAGGTCCGGGTGTGGGTGGTCTCCGCCCGGGGCGGAGCCCTCACGCTCGGCTTCGAGATCACCGACGCGGTCACGCGCAGACCGTGCGTGCGCGCCGAGACCCAGCTCGCGTTCTTCGTGCCCGCCACCGGGACGGTCCTGCGCATCACCCCCGAGCAGCAGGCGGTGCTCGCGCCCTACTCGGGGCCGCACCTCTTCCGCTGAGCCGCCCGCCCGCCGCCGCATCCCCCTCGCGCGAGGCCGTCACTCCTGCAGCGGCTCCCCGGTCGTGCGCCAGCCCCTTCGGACGCCGAGTCCCCACCCGAGCGGCGGCTCCCCAAGGCCGTGGCAGTCCCCCAAACAGTGGCGTGGGGGACTGCGACGGACTTGGGGAGCGGGCGACCTCGGCGATCGGGAGCCGGGGACTCCCCATGTCCCGGCACCTCGGAGCTGGGGGGCTCGGCGGCCACGTGGGGGCCCGGCGAGGAGGCGGGGCTCGGGTGGGGGCTCGGCGGGGAGTCGCGGCTCAGGCCTCCGTGCGCGCCCTGTGGTCGGCCTGCCAGCGCCGGTACTGCGCGGCCAGGCGCACCGGGGCGTTCGGGGCGCCGAAGCCGGCGTAACCGTGGCGGCGCTCGACCACCTCGAAGAACACCGTGCCGAGCGTCTCGGTGTAGAAGTGCAGGAACTCCCCCTCGGCGTCCCGGTCGTAGAGCAGGTGCAGCTCCTGCAGCGAGGCGAGGAACGCGGCGTCGAGGTCGAACCTCGCGTCGAGGTCCTCGTAGTAGTTCTGCGGCACCGGAAGGAACCTCAGGCCGCGGCGGCGCGCACGGCGGGCCGCCGCGAAGACGTCCGAGCAGGACAGGGCGATGTGCTCGGGATAGGCGGCGCCCACGAAGGAGCCCTGCTCGGCGGCCGTCGGGGCCACGTTGAGCGGCATCCGGACCGCCCCGCCGGCCGAGCGCATGACCTGGCTGCGCACGAGTCCCGAGGGTCCGGGGACGTCCTGGGCGGCCTGCGCCTCCAGCGCCAGCACCGAGGTGTAGAAGAGGACGGCCTCGTCGTAGTGCTGCCACGGCTGGGCCATGTTGATGTGGTCGACCCCGGTGACGAGCGCGCCTGCCTCGTGCTCCTCGTCGGCGCCGAACTCCCCGAGCCAGGCAGGTGTCCCGTCCGCCGTGCGCTCGCAGAAGAAGATCTCCGTGCCGTCGGGGGCGAACACTCCGCGCAGCACCTGCTCGTCCGCACGCTGGGACCGGGGGACGGGGCGGGCCTTGAGCCGGGCGGCCCGCTCGATCGCGGCGGCCGGGTCGGCCACGTCGAAGCCGATCGCGGCGACCTCGGTGGGGGAGCCGTCGGGGACGGCGTCGTTGACGACCACCCGCACCGGCCCCTGGACCCACACCTGCACGTTCTCCTTGGACTGGTGGTGCCCGCCCAGGGCGAACCCGAGCTGGTGCAGCAGCCGCGTGGTGGCGCCGAGGCGGCCGGTGCGGATCTCCACGAAGTCGTAGCCGCTGGGCTCCTCGACCGCGGGGAGGGACTGGAGGCCGAGGGAGTCCCGGACCGGGGTGCCGCTGAGGGCGCGGCGGGTCTGGTCCTCGAGCCAGCGCAGGGAGCGCAGCCCGTCCACCGCGGTGCGGTGCACGTCGGCCTGCCGGAACGCGTCGTTGAAGATCTCCAGCGACACGGGCCCGTCGTAGCCGGAGCGGACCAGGTGGGTCATGAACCCGACCATGTCGAAGTCGCCCTCGCCGGGGAACACCCGGTGGTGCCGGGACCAGGAGAGCACGTCCATGTGCAGCAGGGGCGCGTCGGCGAGCTGGACGAAGAAGATCTTCTCCGCCGCGATCTCCTCGATGGGCGCCGGGTCCCAGGCCCGGGACAGGATGTGGAAGCTGTCCAGGCACGTGCCCACGCTCGGGTGGTCGGCCAGGTCCACGATCCGCTGGGCGTGCTCGAAGTCGGCGACGAACCGGCCCCAGGCCAGCGCCTCGTAGGCGATCCGGACGTCGTAGCGGGCGGCGAGCTCGCCGAGCCGGCGCAGCTGTGCGGCCGTGACCTCGTCGTCGTCGATCTCCGCGGTCGCCACGTTGGAGCACACCAGCATGGTGTCGGTGCCGAGCCGGTTCATCAGCCGGAACTTGGCCTCGGCCCGCCGCAGGTTCGCGGCGAGCAGCTCCGTGCCCACGCCGTCGAAGTCCCGGAAGGGCTGGTAGAGGTCCAGGGTCAGGCCCAGCTGCCCCGCGAGCTCCCGGATCTGCTCGGGGGAGGAGGGGGAGACCACGAGATCCTGCTCGAAGACCTCGATCCCGTCGAAGCCGGCCGCCGCGGCGGCGTGCATCTTCTCCTCCAGCGTCCCCGAGAGGCAGACCGTGGCGATCGACGTGCGCATCAGCGTCCCGCCCCCGAGGCGGCCGGCTCCTCGGCGCCCCGGCCGGCGGCGGGCTCCTGCCCGGTCCCGAGGGCTTGGAGCTCGGCGGCCTCGGTGCGTGAGGAGTGCAGCGCGTCGATCTCGTCGAGTGACTTCTGCGCGGTCTCCGTGGCGGTGAGCGCGGCGCCGCCGGAGATCAGGCACGCGATCGTGACGAACACGGCCACGCCGAGCCAGTTGTCCCCGGCGGGACCGGCCACGGCGGAGGCGAGGACGGGAGCGAAGCCGCCCGAGACCGCGAACCCGATCTGGGTGCCCAGGGCCAGGCCGGTGACCCGCACCGGGAGCGGCAGCATCTCGGCGTAGAAGGAGGGCCAGATGCTGTTGGCCATGGAGTAGAGGCACCCGGACATGATCGCGCCGAAGAGGAAGATCAGCGGCCAGTTCCCGGCGTGGACCGCTGCCAGGTACGGGTACATCATCACGGCAGGGCCGAGCACCCCGGCCAGGAACACGGGCTTGCGGCCGACGCGGTCGGCGAGCAGGGCCACGGCCGGGATCACGAACAGGGCGACGGCGTTGGCGAGCACGGAGACCCACAGCATCGTGGCACGGTCGAGGCCGACCACGGAGGTCGCGAAGGACAGGGACCACACGGTGAACACCACGTTGACCGTGTTGATCATGGCGGCCGCGGCGATGCGGGCGACGGCGGCGCGGTGGTGCCGCAGCAGCACGCTCAGCGGCGACACCGGCTGCCCGGCGGGCACCTCGTGGCGGGCCTCCTGGAAGGCCGGCGGCTCCTCCAGGTGGCGGCGGATCAGGTAGGCGACCACCACGACGACGGCGGAGAGCCAGAACGGCACGCGCCAGCCCCAGCTGAACAGCGCCTCCTCGGGCAGGAGGGTGAAGGGGATGAACACGGCGGTGGCCAGCAGGGTCCCGAACTGGGTGCCCTGCAGGGTCCAGCTGGTGGTGTAGGCCCGGCGGTCCTCGTCGGCGTGCTCGAGGGACATGGAGATGGCGCTCGCCTGCTCGCCCGCGGCGGACAGGCCCTGCACCACGCGGCACAGGACGAGCAGCGCCGGGGCCAGCATCCCCACCTGGTCGTAGGTGGGGAGGCAGCCGACGGCGAAGGTCGCCCCGCCGATCATGAACAGGGTCAGCATGAGCACGAACTTGCGCCCGAAGCGGTCCGCCAGCGGCCCCATGACCAGTGCGCCCAGCGGCCGGACGACGTAGGCCACGCCCACGGTGCCCATGGCGAAGAGAATGGCCGCGCCGGGGGAGGTCTCCGTGGGGAAGAAGAGGTGGTTGAGCACGAGCGCGGCGGCGGTGCCGTAGACCGCGAAGTCGTAGTACTCGAGGGCGCTGCCGATCCAGCTGGCCAGGGCGGCCTTGCGGGGTGTCCTGGCGGCGGTGGGGGTCGTGGCGGGTGAGCTCATGGGCGTCCTTCACTCTGCGGGTCCACGAGACCGTGGCGTTCGAGCCAGAGTTCTCATATTGTGGCAATAACTTCTATCTTCTGAATATGATTCCTGTGATCTGCTGCACGTGTCAACCACGGTGCGGACGGGGAGGGACGCTGCGAGAACGCGCAGCGGCGCGGAGTGCGCGCCCGAGGCGGCCCGAGGGCCCGCCGGGACATGGCAGGCGAGGGCCTGCGGCTGCTGCGCGAGCACCCGGAGGGGCTCGCCGCGGAGGCCGCCGGGCGGTGCGGGATCCCGGCGGGACGTGCGCCGGCGTGCTCGCGCTGTCCGCGCCGGGGCCCCGACCGCACGCGGTCGGGGCCCCGGCGGGCGTGCGGGTCCGCGGACTCAGGGCACCGACGCGCCGCGGGCGGCGTTGAGCAGCGTGTACCACTGTTCGTGGCCCAGCCGGGGCACGAGCGCCTCCGCCTCGGTGCAGGCGGCGATCCGCTCCGGGTCGGTGGTGCCCACGACGGGCCGGATGCCCCCGGGGTGCCGCATCAGCCACGCGAGGACCACCGCCTCCCGGGTGGTGCCGTGCTCGGCGGCGATCTCCTCGACCGTGTGCGCGGTCGCGGCGGCGTGCTGGTCCTCGGGCGGGATCGGGGCGCCCGAGTACAGGCCCCGGGCCAGGGCGCCCCAGGCCTGCACCTCGATGCCGTCGGCGGCGCAGTACTCCAGGACCCCTTCCGGGAAGGAGTGCTCGGCACCTTCGACGTGGTTGACGAGGATCTGCCGCTCCACGAAGCTGCGGTGCCGCAGGCTCAGCTCGATCTGCACGGCCGTGACGGGGGTCGCCAGCAGCTGCTGGTACAGGGACACCTGCCGCAGCGACATGTTGGACAGTCCCACGGAGCGGATGAGCCCTTCCCGGCGCAGCTCGTCGAGCGTCGCGGCGACCTCCAGGGGATCCGACAGGGGGTCGGGGCGGTGGAGCATGAGCCGCTCCACCGAGTCCACGCGGAGCCGGCGCAGGGAGCCCTCGAGGCTGCTGCGGATGGTGTCCCGGTCCAGCCGGTAGTGCGCGGGGGCGCCGGGGGCCGCGGTGTTGCCCGGCAGCCGGATCCCGCACTTGGTCTGGAGCGCTGCCCGGCGGGCGAGGTCGGGGTCCTCCTCGAGGAGCTGCCCGAAGACCGCCTCGGACTTGCCGTGGGCGTAGATGTCGGCGTGGTCGAAGTCGGTGATCCCGGCGTCCAGGGCGGCACGGACGGCCGCGCGGGCGCGGTCCACGGTGGCGGCGGTGGGCGGGGCGGCGTCCCAGGTCCCGCCGATGGTCATGCAGCCGTAGATCAGGCGTGAGCTCATGCGCGGTCCTCTCCCTCGGTCACTCCGGCGTCCGGTGCGGGGCTCTCCTGTTCGAGCCGCTGCTGCTCGGCCGACCAGCGCAGCCGTGCCGCGGCCGCGTAGGCGGCCCCGGACTCCTTCATGCGCCCGGCGCGCTCGTACAGCCGCCCCAGGGCGGTGAAGCACTCCGCCTGGTCCGAGGCCGTGTCCTCCGTCTCCTGGTAGAAGTCCAGGGCCCGGTTGTAGGCGGTGATCGCCTGGCCGTGCCGTTCACCGAGCTCGTGGATCCGGCCGAGGTTGACGTGGCACTGGGCCTGGTCCACGGCCTCGTGCGGTGTGTCCAGGTACAGGCCGAGGGCGTCGAGCAGGTGCTCCCCGGCGTCGTGCGCGCGGTCCAGCTCGAGGAGCAGGCTGCCCAGGATGAGGTGGGTGCGGGCCCTGTGCCGGTTGCTGCCGGGCAGTCCGGCGAACATCTCCAGGGCCGTCTCGTACGCCGTGACGGCCCGGCCGGGCCGGTTCATCCCCAGGTACAGGTGGCCCAGGTTGTAGTGGCACGCGGCCTGCTCCTGGAGGGAGTCGCCCTCCTGCTCGAAGAGCACGATGGCCTGCTGGTAGGCCGTCTCGGCCTCGTCGAGCCGGCCGCGGTCCTCGGCGTCGAGGGCCCGGGTGAAGAAGCCGTGCCCGTCCGGGGGGTAGCTCATGCGGATTCCTTTCTCGACCGGGGCCTCCACGGGGGTCGGGCTACGCCGGGTGCGCGTCCCGGGGGCGGGGCGTCCGGCGGCCCAGGACGAACCACAGCCCCGCTCCGGCGACGGGGAACGCCAGGATCACGAGGAGCCAGAACAGGCGCAGGACCGGGTCCTGGTCCGGCGTCCTCAGCAGGGACACCGAGGCGGCGACCATCAGTGCGACGACGACCGCGCCGGCCGCCGTCGCACCCGTCTCCCAGGCCCCGGTCCGCGCGGCCTCGGCGCCGCCGGCCGCGAGGGCGGTCCAGGTGATCATGCCTCGATACTGGCACCGCGGGGGCGGGCGGACAAGGGTCCTGGCGGCCGTCCCGCCCGCCCGGGACGACATGCTGTCCGGCTGCTCAGCACGCTGATAGCATCCGTGGACCACTGTCACGACCAGAGGAGCCAGCGATGTCGACCTCCGCCGACCGCCCGCGCGACCGTGACGCCCGGGAGGGCGCCGACCGGCCGGCCACCGACGAGACCGGGGTGGAGCTGCACGCCCCCAGCTCGGCGAACGAGCTCTGGGACCACAACGCCTACGGCCGGGAGGACGGGGACATCGGCGGAGCGGCGACCACCGGGCCCACCGACACCCGCGACCCGCGCGGCGGGGCGCCCGCCTACAACATCGACGCGGGGGACGACGACGCCGTGCGCCACGGCGACGACGCCGGCGAGGACGGCTCGGACCTGCGTGCGCCCGGGGAGTCGTTGAGCGGCCCGGACGCCACGGCGGGGCACGCCGGGAACACCGGGGACACCGGGGACACCGGGGACGGACCCGCGGAGCGCTAGACGGTCCGGCGGGCGTTCACCCAGGGCGGAGTGTCGCCGGGGGGCTTGTGCGCCACGGCGCGGGAGTGCGTAGATGATCAGTGAGCTGGTCGTTCGGCCCCCGGGCCGGGGCGGCCGGCGCCGACGACGTTCCCACGACGACCGGGAGAGGCACCATGCGCAAGAGGCTGAACAGGACCAGGCGACGGGCGGGCGACGAGGCGTCCCTGCCCCCCGGCGTCCCCGGCAGCGAGAGCGCCGCCGTGACCGAGCCCACCGACCCGCGGCCCCCGCTGCCGCCCAAGCCGGACCAGGGCACGCCGGCGCCCGTGAGCCCCACGGGCCGGGACACGGGCACCGATCCCGCGCTCGACGCCCAGGGCGGGGAGCACCTGACCACCGCGCACGGGGCCCGGCGCAGCGACACCGACCACTCCCTGAAGGCGGGCCGGCGCGGCCCGGTCCTGCTGCAGGACCACCACTTCCGCGAGAAGGTCAGCCATTTCGACCACGAGCGGATCCCCGAGCGGGTCGTGCACGCCCGCGGCGCCGGCGCCCACGGCGTCTTCCGGGGCTACGGCACGGCCGAGAAGATCTCCGCGGCGCACGTGTTCAAGAAGGACGTGGAGACCCCCGTCTTCGTGCGCTTCTCCACGGTGCTCGGCTCGCGGGGCTCGGCGGACCTGGCCCGCGACACCCGCGGCTTCGCCACGAAGTTCTACACGGCCGAGGGCACCTGGGACCTCGTGGGCAACAACATCCCGGTGTTCTTCATCCAGGACGCGATCAAGTTCCCGGACGTCATCCACGCGGGCAAGCCGCACCCCGACCGGGAGATCCCGCAGGCCCAGTCCGCCCACGACACGTTCTGGGACTTCGTCTCCCTGCACACCGAGGCCCAGCACCACACCATCTGGAACATGTCCGACCGGGGCATTCCACGGTCCTACCGGACGATGGAGGGGTTCGGCGTCCACACCTTCCGGCTCGTGGGCGAGGACGGGCGCAGCGTCCTCGTGAAGTTCCACTGGAAACCCAAGCTGGGCGTGCACTCGGTGCTGTGGGAGGAGGCCCAGCTCGCGATGGGCATGGATCCCGACGTGCACCGCCGCGACCTCGCCGACGCCATCGAGGCCGGCGCCTTCCCCGAGTGGGAGCTGGGCGTGCAGGTCTTCGACGACAACGAGGAGCAGATGTTCCAGGGGATCGACCTGCTCGACCCCACGAAGATCGTCCCCGAGGAGCTCGTCCCCGTGCAGCCCGTCGGGCTGATGACTCTCAACCGCAACCCGTCGAACTTCTTCGCCGAGACGGAGCAGGTGGCCTTCAACCCCAACAACCTGGTGCGCGGCATCGACGTCACCAACGACCCACTGCTGCAGGGCCGGCTGTTCTCCTACCTCGACACCCAGCTCTCGCGACTGGGCGGGCCCAACTGGACCCAGCTGCCGATCAACCGGCCGCACGCCCCGGTCAACGACATGCTGCGGGACGGCATGCACCAGACCGCCGTGCACTCCGGGGTGGCCCCGTACCACCCGAACTCGCTCGACGGGAACAACCCGTTCCCGGCCGACGAGCCGGCCCGGCCCTTCATCGACCACCCGGCGCCCGTGGCCGCGTCGGTCAAGGAGCGCGGGGCGCCGGCCTCGTTCGACGACCACTTCGGCCAGGCACGGCTGTTCTGGCTGTCGATGAGCGACGTCGAGAAGGAGCACATCGCGCAGGCCTACACCTTCGAGCTCGGCAAGTGCTGGGAGCAGGCCGTCAAGGAGCGGCAGCTGCAGGCGCTCGCGAACATCGACGGCAGGCTCTGCGCCGTCGTCGCCGCCGGTCTGGGCCTGCCGGCCCCGAGGCCCACCGTCAAGCACGGCAGGGTCCGGCCCAGCCCCGCCCTGTCCCAGGTGGGCGGGCAGTGGCCGCTCGACGGCCGCCAGGTGGGGGTCGTGGTGGGGCCGGATCCCGACGAGACGGACCTCGAGGCCGTCGTCTCCGCGATCGACGACGCCGGGATGGTGCCGCTCGTGGTGGCCCCGCACGGCGGGCCGGTCGGGCGTGGTGGGCGGCTCGTGGCCCAGCGGACCTACCTCACCGCCCGCTCGGTGGAGTTCGACGCCGTGCTGGTGGCGGGCGCGGTGCCACCGGCGCCGGACGCCCGCCCGGGGCTGGACGCCAAGGCCGGGGCCGTCGCGGCCGACGGGATCGACCCCCGGGTGCACCTGCTGCTCGGGGAGACGTTCCGCCAGGCCAAGGCGATCGGCACCTGGGGCGCCAAGGGCCGGGTGCTCGACGCGGCAGGCCTTCCCGGCGACGCCCCCGGCGTGGTCTCCGGCAAGGACGCCGCCGCCGTGGTCGAGCAGGTCGTGACGCTCATGAAGAGCCACCGCGCCTGGGAGCGCTTCCCCGCCTCCGGCCGGTTCTGACGTCGTGCGGCGGGGGCCCGGGCTGGTCCCCGCCGCACCGGTGCGCGGGTGCGCTCAGAAGCGGCCGAGCTCCTCCCGCAGCGCGGAGCCGAGGTCGGGGTGGCGGAAGCGGTAGCCGCGGTCGATGGCGCGGTCGGCCGAGACCTTCTGGTCCGCGAGCGCCATCAGCTCGGCTCCCTCCGCACCCAGCACGAGCCGCGGCCCGAAGCCCGGCGTGGGCACGAGAGCCGGCCGGTGCAGCACCTTCCCGAGCGTCCGGGCGTAGTCGCGTGCCGTCACGGGCATGGGGGCGACGGCGTTGACGGGGCCGTGCAGGCCGGGCGTGAGCACCGCGTGGGCGAACAGCCCCACGGCGTCCTCCAGCGAGATCCAGCTCAGCCACTGCCTGCCGGAGCCCAGCCGGCCGCCCACGCCCGCGAGGAAGAGCGGCAGCTGGGCCCGGAGCGCGCCGCCGCCGGGGGTCTGCACCACTCCGGTGCGCATGCGGACCACCCGGGTGCCGAGGGCCTCGGCGTCCTGGGCCGCCCGCTCCCACGCGACGCAGACCTCGGCGAGGAAGTCCTCGCCCGCGGCCGACTTCTCCGTGACGGTCTCCCCGTGCGTGTCCGCGCCGTAGTAGCCGATCCCCGAGGCGTTCACGAGGGCCGAGGGGGCGTCGTCGCCCAGGGCCGTGAACGCCCGGACGAGCAGGCGGGTGCCGAGCACGCGCGAGTCGTGGATCTCCTCCTTGGCGGAGTCGGTGAGTCGGCCGCCGATGCTGCGGCCGGCGAGGTTCACCACGACGTCGACACCGGCCAGGTCGGCGGGGTCCAGGGTCCCGGCCACGGGGTCCCACTCGACCTCCAGCGGCGTGCGTGGCGTCCGGCGCACGAGCCGCAGCACCCGGTGGCCGCCTGTGCTCAGCAGGGCCGCCAGCTGGGTGCCGAGGGCGCCCGAGGCGCCCGCGACCGCCACGCTCAGCCGTCGTCCGGGGTACCGGGCGTGGAAGTCGAGGTCGGCGGCGAGCCGCCGGGAGCGAGCCGCGAACTGGCGGTCCAGCGAGGACAGCACGAGGCGGTCCGCGAACTCGCGGCGGCCCGGCAGCGCCGTGTACTCCACCGTGTCCGTGACCACGGTGCCCCCTCGGCCGTCGTCGTCGAAGAGGTGGTGGTGCTCCCACGAGGCCATCGGCCCCCGCACCATCCGGTCACGGAACTCCCGGCCCGGGACGACGCCGTGGTGCTCCGACGTCCACGGCACCGACGCGAGCCCGTAGGAGCCCGGCACGGCCACGCGCATGCGGGAGCGCTTGCCCTCCCGCAGCGGCGGTGCGGACTCCTCCACCACGGAGCCCGTCCACGCGGGGGTCAGCCGCGTCAGGGCGCCGGGGCGGGCGTGCCACGCGAAGACGTCCTCGACGGGGTGGGGCACGCTGGAGCTGGCGGTGAAGGTGGTCATGCCTGCCACTCAACCCGCATTGCCGCGGTTCGTCCAGGACCCCGACCCCGGACCCTTCCGTGTCCTGGCCCGCGGCCTGCTGTCCCCGCGCCGTGGGGTCGCGTGCTGCTTCTGCCGGCGCCGTGGGGTCGCGTGCTGCCATGGAGGGGGTGTGCTCGCAGCACATCGCGTCCCGCGGAGTGGTGGGCGGCGCAGATCGCGCCCCGCGGAGGGCCTGGAGGGGGTCTGTCGTGCCGTGGGGTCGCGTGCTGATGCCGCCTCTGCCGAAGGGTCGCGTGCTGCTTCTGCCGGCGCCGTGGGGTCGCGTGCTGCCATGGAGCGCGTGTGCCCGCAGCACATCGCGTCCCGCGGAGTGGTGGGCGGCGCAGATCGCGCCCCGCGGAGGGCCTGGAGGGGGGCTGTCGTGGGGAGGGGCCGGTGACGGGGGAGCAGGCACGCTTCCCCGGGCCCCCGACCTTCCCCCGGGGCCGCGACCGGCGCTAGGGTGGACGCACGTTTTCGCGAAGGAGGTTGCCATGACCACCCCGAACAACGACGACGCCCCGGACCTCGACGACGTCATCGAACCGGAGGAGGACGCCCTGCCGCGCCCCATCTACCAGGGGCACGCCGGGATGCCGGAGCGGCTCGACGACGACGCCCTCGCGGCCGCCACGGAGCAGGAGCGGGTGGCCGCGGGTCTGCAGGACTACGCGCCGGGGCAGGTCCCGGACGCCGCGGACCCCTTGCCCGAGGGATCGTCCGAGGCGGCCGACCGCGCCCAGCGGGGCCTGCCCGACGACGAGGGCGCCGGCTGACCGGCTCCGCAGGGAGCCGCATTCCCGAGGGACGCCGTAACCACCACGATCCCGTTCCGGCGGCGGTGTTCCAGCGAGGAGACCGACATGGCCGAGCGAGGCGACACCAAGCACAGCGCGGAACCGGACCAGCAGATGAAGCACGAGGTCGCCGGAGAAGTGGGCGGCGTGCAACCGGACCACGTGGCGGAGCACCGGCAGACGGAGCCGTGGGTCGACGACACGGACAGCCTGGAGGTCCGCTCCGCCGTCGAGGAGCGGGAGCGGGCCCCGCGCCCGGACCAGGAGGCGTAGCCGGTCTCGGGCGGGACGGACCCGCGGGTTTGCCGTGCGGAGCACGGTCGCCGAGAGTGGTGGACGTGAACACCACCGGACGCATCGTGCTCATCCGTCACGGCCAGACCGACTGGAACCTTCAGGAGCGGCTGCAGGGCGCCACGGACGTCCCGCTCAACGCCACGGGCCGTGAACAGGCCCGCGCGGCGGGACGCCGCCTGCGCGCCGAGGGCGCGCACTGGGACGTGCTGGTCTCCTCGCCGCTGGACCGGGCCGTGCAGACGGCCCGGTCGATCGGCGCGGCCCTGGACCTGGAGCTCTCCCGGACGTACGAGGAGCTCGTGGAGCGCGGCTTCGGACCGTACGAGGGCACGAGCCTCGCGGGCCTGCCCGAGAGCGAACGGCAGCGGGTGCTGGCCGCGGCGGAGCCCGCGGACGCGGTGGCGCGCCGTGGGCTGGCGGCCCTGCGCCGGATCCGGGAGGAGCATCCCGGCCGCAACGTCCTGGTGGTGGCCCACGGCTCCCTCATCCGCCTGACGGTCTCCGAGCTCGACGGCGAGGCCCACCCCAGGGTGCGCAACTGCGAGGTGGTCCCGGTGCGGGTGGCGGCCCTCGGGGACGCGCGTCTGCGCCACGACGTGGCCGAGTCCACGGCGCCGTGACACACGGGTCACCGCCACGCCTGACACACGGGTGCTCCTTCAATAAGCTGGGCACACCAGGGGCGGTCCCACGAGGTGCCGTCCACCCCCTGCGGCGGCGATGACGGCGCGCAGCACGCGCTCCTCTCCGCCCACGGTGACGAAGGCGTGATGCGGCTGTGGCCTCTGACCAGTACACGATTCCCGAGGAGGACCGCACGCAGGCGCTGCGGGTGATCCCGAAGGCTCCCGAGTGGAGCGGTGAGCACGCCTGGGTCAACGAGTACTACCGCCACGTGCCCCAGGAGGACCTCCTGGCGCACACCGAGGAGCAGCTCCGCGAGCGCGCCGACCACCACTACGAGGTCGGCCGGGGCCGGGCCCCCGGCCAGATCGCGGTCGGGGTGCGGCAGGAGGACTCCACGTCCGTCGTCTTCGTGGTCACCGAGGACGTCCCCTACCTCGTGAGCACCGTCAACGCCGAGATCGCCGCCAAGTGGGGCGGTGCCCGTCTGGTCATCCACCCGGTCCTCGTGGCCTCCCGGGACGAGCAGACCCACGAGCTGAGACGGCTCCAGCAGGTCCCCGACTTCTCGGCCAGTGCCAGCGGGGACACGGCCGTGCTGCCCAGCCTCATGGCGTTCCGCCCGGACGGGGGCACGCGGCACAGCGTCGAGTCCTGGATCTCGGTGGAGCTCTCCCGGCCGATCTCGGACGAGACCGCCCGGAACCTGGAGCGGCGGCTGGTCGGGCTGCTCAAGGACGTCCAGCGGGTGGACGAGGACCAGGAGCGGCTCAAGGATCGCGTGGAGCGGCTCGCCGGGGAGATCGGCCGGCTCCGGGACCTGGAGCTGCCGCAGGGCGGGAACCCGCCCCACGTGGAGGCCTCCCAGGACTTCCTGCGCTGGCTCGTCCGGGGCAACTTCATCCTCATGGGCTTCAAGGAGTACGACCTGGAGGACACCCGGGACGGGCTGGCCCTCGTCAGCCGTCCCGGCACGGCGCTGGGCCTGCTCGTGGAGCACGACAGCCGCCCCCACCGGCAGGAGCTGACGGGGCTGGGCCGCGAGCACGCGCGGGAGGCCGGCACCCTGTTCATCACCAAGGCCAACCGGCGCTCCTCCATCCACCGGCGCGAGTACCTCGACTACATCGGCGTGGCCAAGTACGACGACGAGGGCCGGATCATCGGCGAGTACCTCGTGCTGGGCCTGTTCACCCGGCGGGCCTATCACACCCCGGCGCGCGAGACACCGCTGATCAAGGAGAAGATCAGCGAGGTCGTGGAGCGCTTCGGCTTCCTCGAGGACTCGCACTCCTCGCGGGACCTCATGGGCAACATCGAGGACTACCCGCGCGACGAGCTGTTCCACATGACCGCGGACGAGCTCTACGACATCATGCACGGCGTGATGGGTCTGGACGAGCGGCGGCAGACGAGGCTCTTCCTGCGCCAGGACCACTTCGGGCGGTTCATGTCCGCCGTCGTGTTCCTTCCCCGGGACCGGTACAACACCTCCGTGCGGGGACGGATCGAGGCGGAGCTGCGCCGGACCTTCGACGCGGAGTCCATCGACTTCGACGCCCGGCTCTCGGCCTCGACGCTGGCCCGGCTGTTCTTCCGGATCCGGCTGCCCTACACGGGCGAGGTGCAGTCCTTCGACCGCGAGGGCCTCGAGGCCCGGCTCCGGGCCGCGGTGCGCTCGTGGCCGGACGCGCTCGTCCGCGCCATCCACCGCACCTTCCCCGAGGACGTCGCCCGGCGCCAGGCCGACACCTGGGCCGAGGCCTTCCCCGACGCCTACCGTGCCGACTACGAGATCGAGGAGGCCATCGAGGACCTGCAGCGCTGCGAGGAGCTGTGGGGCCGGGACCCGGACCTGCCGGCGGAGGTGCGCGTCGTCCAGAGCCCGGAGGGGGTGCGGCTGAACATCTACCTCACCCGCTCGCTGTCCCTGACCGCGCTGCTGCCCGTGCTCCAGAACCTCGGGCTGCGGGTGCTCGACCAGAAGCCCTACTCCGTGGAGCCGGCCGACGACCGCCGGTTCCAGCTCTACGACTTCGGCGTGGAGCTCCCCCCGGGCGTGGCGGCCGTGGGGCCGGAGGACGCCAAGACCGAGGACCTCATCGAGGACACCCTGTGCGCGGTGCTGTCGAACCGCACGGAGTCGGACTCCCTGAACCGGGTCGTGCTCACGGAGCGGATGACGTGGCGCACCGTGGCCGTGCTGCGCTCCTACGTCCGGTACCTGCTGCAGCTGGGCCACCCGAACTCCTTCGACTTCATCGCCGACACGCTCCTGACGTTCCCCACGGTCACGCGCGCCCTCGTCGAGTACTTCGACGCGAGCTTCAACCCCGCCCACGAGGACGCCCAGCGCGACTCCCGGCGCGACGACGCCCAGGCGCGGCTCACCGAGGCGCTGGAGGCGGTGCCCACCCTGGACGCCGACAAGCTGCTGCGCGCGCTGGCCGAGATCATGGCCGCGACCCTGCGCACGAACGTGTACCAGGGGCGCCCCACCATGGCGTTCAAGCTCAGCCCGCGCCGGATCAGCGTCGCCCCGCTGCCGCACCCCCTGTACGAGATCTGGGTGTGGTCCCCGCGGGTGGAGGGCACGCACCTGCGCTTCGGACCCGTGGCCCGCGGCGGGCTGCGCTGGTCGGACCGCCGCGAGGACTTCCGCACCGAGGTCCTGGGGCTCGTGAAGGCGCAGATGGTCAAGAACTCCGTGATCGTCCCCAACGGGGCGAAGGGCGGCTTCTACCCCAAGCAGCTGCCGGACGCCGCGGTGGACCGTGACGCCTGGGTCGCCGAGGGGCGGGAGGCGTACAAGCTGTTCATCGCCTCCCTGCTGGACATCACCGACAACCTCGTGCGGGACGAGACCGGCCAGGACGTCGTCGTGCACCCGGACGACGTGGTCCGCCGCGACGGGCAGGACTCGTACCTGGTGGTGGCGGCGGACAAGGGAACGGCCGCCTTCTCGGACACCGCCAACGCGATCTCCGCCGAGTACGGGTTCTGGCTCGGCGACGCCTTCGCGTCCGGCGGCTCGGTGGGCTACGACCACAAGGCCATGGGCATCACCGCCCGCGGCGCCTGGGAGTCCGTCAAGCGCCACTTCTTCGAGCTGGGCGTGGACACCCAGGCCGAGGACTTCACGGTGGTGGGGATCGGGGACATGTCCGGTGACGTCTTCGGCAACGGGATGCTGCTCTCCGAGCACATCAGGCTCGTGGCGGCCTTCGACCACCGCGACATCTTCCTGGACCCCGACCCCGACCCGGCCGTCTCCTACGCGGAGCGCGAGCGGCTGTTCGGGCGCCCCCGCTCCTCCTGGCAGGACTACGACCCCACGAAGATCTCCGAGGGCGGCGGCGTGCACTCCCGCACGGCGAAGTCCGTCCCGGTCTCCCCGCAGGTGCGGGAGGTCCTGGGGCTCGACGACGGCGTGGACGAGCTCAGCCCCATCGAGCTGATCCGCGCGATCCTCACCGCCCCCGTGGACCTGCTCTACAACGGCGGCATCGGCACGTACGTGAAGTCCGCGACGGAGACCCACACCGACGTCGGGGACAAGGCCAACGACCCGATCCGGGTCGACGGCGGGAAGCTGCGCGCCAAGGTCGTCGGTGAGGGCGGGAACCTGGGCTTCACCCAGCTCGGGCGCGTCGAGGCCGCGCTGAACGGGGTGCTAATCAACACGGACGCGATCGACAACTCGGGGGGCGTGGAGTCCTCCGACCGTGAGGTCAACATCAAGATCCTCGTGGACCGCATGGTCGTCGCCGGGGAGCTGTCCACCGGTGAGCGGGCGGAGTTCATCGAGGCCATGACCGACGAGGTCGCGGGGCTCGTGCTGGAGACGAACGTCGCGCAGAACGTGCTGCTGACCACCGAGCGGGCCCGGCTGCACCGGATCAGCGAGGCCTACATCCGGTTCATGCACTGGCTCGAGCAGAACGCCGACCTCGACCGGGAGATCGAGTTCCTGCCCACCGACGACCAGCTGCGCGAGCGGGTCCGGTCGGGCCAGGGCCTCACGTCCCCGGAGCTGTCGGTGCTCGCGGCCTACGCGAAGATCCAGCTCTCGGAGGCCCTCGTGGAGGGGGGCCTCGCCGAGGACCCGTGGTTCCAGGGGGTGCTCGAGGCGTACTTCCCCGAGCAGATCACCAGCCGCTTCGGCGACCTCGTGGACACCCACCCGCTGCGCGCCGAGATCATCGGGACCGTGGTGGCCAACCAGATGATCAACTACGGGGGCATCCCCTTCGCCTACCGGGTCATCGAGGAGACCGGGTGCGGGCCCGTGGAGGTCGCGCGCGCCTTCGTGGCCGCGGTGCGGATCTACGAGCTCGACCGCTACGCCCGGGAGCACCGGGAGCTTCCCGCCGACGTCCCCACCGAGGTCTGGGACCGGCTGTTCCTGGACATGCGCCGGCTGCTGGACCGGGTGGTGCGGTGGCTCATCCACCGCCAGGAGACGGCCAAGCCGGTGGCCGAGGTGATCGAGCGCTACAAGCCGACCGTGGACATCCGCTTCATCGAGGAGCGCCTGCTCGGGGAGGACTCGCGGGAGCGGGTCGACTCGCGGGCGGAGGCGGCCCATCGGCAGGGCGTGCCCGGTCCGCTGGCCACCGAGTGGTCCCAGCTGCTGGACGCGTTCGCGCTGCTGGACGTCGCCCGTCTCGCCCACGCCTCGGGAGAGGCGATCGCCGAGGACGGGAGCCTGGACGAGGAGCAGATCAAGACCATCGCGAAGGTCTACTTCCGGCTCTACGACCGCTACCGGATCGAGAGCCTGCTCAGCCGCATCACCGGCCTGCCCCAGACCACCCGATGGGAGAACCTCGCCCGGATGTCCATGCGGGAGGACGTGTACGCGACGCTCGTGGCACTCGCCGACCAGGCGCTCAAGGCGCCCGGGAGGGACGCCCAGGAGAAGATCGACGCGTGGGAGGCGGGCAACCAGGCCCGCCTGGCCCGGCTCCACGAGGTCCTGGAGGAGATCGAGGCCGCGGACAGGGGGGATCCCGCCACGGAGCTCGCCGCGCTGTCCGTGGCGCTGCGGACCATGCGCAGCGCCCTGGCCGGGTAGCCCCGGTGCGCGCCACGGCCGTCGTCGTCGGGTCGGGGCCCAACGGCCTGGGCGCGGCCGTGGAGCTGGCCCGTGCCGGCCTGGACGTCACGGTCCACGAGGCGGCGGCCGTGCCCGGGGGCGCGGCGCGCTCCACCGACCTGTTCGGGCCCGGCACGGTCGTGGACCTGGGCTCGGCGGTGCACCCGTTCGGCGTGGCCAGCCCGCTGTTCCGACGGCTGGGCCTCGAGCGGCACGGGCTCGAGTGGCTGCACCCGCCCGTCGTGGCCGCGCACCCGCTCGACGACGGTCCGGCGGGCCTGCTCCACCGCTCGCTCGAGCGCACGGCGGCGGAGCTCGGCCCCGACGGCCGGGCCTGGTCGCTGCTCCACGGCGGGGTGGTGCGGCGGTGGGAGGAGACGGTCCCGGCGGTCCTGGGCCCGCTCGTCCGCCGGCCGGAGCACCCGGCCGCGCTCGCCGCCTTCGGGCTGCGCGCGCCCTGGCCGGCGGCGGCCACGGCCAGGGCGCTGTTCCGCACCGAGCAGGCACGCGGTCTCTTCGTCGGGTCGGCCGCACATGCGGTGCTGCCGCCGAGCCACCCGCTGACCTCGGCCTTCGGGACCCTGTTCGGGGCGGCGGCCCACGCCACGGGGTGGCCGGTGGCCCGGGGCGGGACGCAGGCGATCGCGGACGCCCTGGTCGCCGAGCTCGAGGAGCACGGCGGGCGGGTGGTCGTCGACTCCCCCGTGACGGACCTCGCCCGCGTGCGCCCGGCCGACGTCGTCCTGCTCGACCTCACGCCCCGGCAGGTCCTGGCCCTGCGGGGGCTGGACCTGCCGGGCCGGTACCGGCGGGCGCTGGCCCGGTGGCGCTACGGGACGGCGTCCTACAAGGTGGACCTCCTCCTGGACGGGCCCGTGCCGTGGCGGGACCCGCGCGTGGGCCGGGCCGGGACCGTACACGTGGGCGGGACGCCGGCGGAGATCGGCGCCGCGGAGTCCCAGGCGCGGGCCGGCCGGCTCCCGGAACGGCCGTTCGTGCTCGTGGCGCAGCAGGGTGCCGCCGACCCGTCGCGGGCCCCCGCCGGGCGGGAGGTGCTGTGGGCCTACGCGCACGTCCCGCACGGGTGCGACGACCCCCGGGCCGGTGACCGCGTGCTGGCCCAGCTCGAGCGCTTCGCCCCGGGCGTCCGGGACCGCGTCCTCGAGCGCGTGGACACCCCTCCGGCGGGTCTGGAGGCCTGGAACCCGAACCTCGTGGGCGGGGACATCGGCGGCGGCGCCCTGGACGGTCTCCAGCAGGTCTTCCGGCCCGCCGTGCAGGCCGACCCCTACGCCACGGGGGTGCCGGGGGTCTACCTGTGCTCCTCCTCGACGCCGCCCGGGGGAGGCGTCCACGGGATGGCGGGCTACCACGCCGCGCGCAGCGCCCTGGCCGGCCTGCGGCGGACGCCGGGCTGAGCGGCGCTCAGCACGCGCACACGCCGGCGTACCGGGTGGCCGCCAGCTCCTGGATCCGTGCCACGTAGTCGCGGGTCTCGGCGTACGGCGGGACGCCGCCGTGCGCCAGGACCACCGTGGGGCCGGCGTTGTAGGCGGCGAGGACGAGGACGATCTCCTCCTCGGCCGAGTCCGGTCCCAGGATGCGGACCATGCGCCTCAGGTCCTTGAGATAGGCCCCCTGCGCGCGGATCGCGCGCTCCGGGTCGAACGGGTCCCCCCGCCCGTACCGCTCCCAGGTCCGCGGGACGAACTGTGCGAGGCCCCGGGCGCCGGCCGGGCTGACGGCCCGCGGGTCCCACCGGCTCTCCACGTCCAGCTGGGCGGCCACGATCGGCGCCGGCAGACCGGAGAACTCCGCGGCGGCCAGGACGTCGTCGCCCCACGGCTCCGGCACGGGTGCCGTGGGGCTCGGACGGCCCGGCTCGGTGGAGGGCGTCCGGCCCACGGTGTTCGCGTGCACGAGTCCCCCCGCGCCGATCAGGAGCAGCACCACGGCCGCGAGCAGCAACCACGGGGAGCCGTCCGCCGCACGCGGCGGCGCGTTCTCCCCGGTGCCGGCGCGCGCCGGTGACGGGGCGGTGATGAGCATCCGTTCCAGCCTAGGAACGCCGCCCCGGCAGGTCTGCCGTCACTTGGGGGGACAGCGCGCCGTCCCCGCCTACGATGAGGGAGTGACCGCCGAGATCATCGCGACCCTCGTCGCCGCCGTCCTGCTCGTCGTCGGGTGCCTGGGCGTCATCGTCCCCGTGCTCCCCGGCTCGATCCTCGTCGTCGTGGGTCTGCTCGTGTGGGCCCTCACCGTGCAGGCGGCCGAGGGGTGGGTCGTGCTGGCCGTGGGCTCGGCGCTGGCCGTGGCCGGGATGGCCGCGAGCGCCGTGCTCACCGGAGCCCGGCTCAAGCGCCGGCAGATCCCCAACCGGTCGCTGCTGCTCGCCGCCGCGGGCGCCGTCGTGGGCCTGTTCGTCATCCCCGTGGTGGGCATCGTCGTCGGGTTCTTCGCGGGGCTGCTGCTGAGCGAGACGGCGCGCCGGCGGGATCTTCGGGCCGCCCTGGACGCGAGCTGGGCCGGACTCAAGGCGGCCGGGCTGGGCATCGTCGTGGAGTTCGCGTGCGCGCTCGCCGCCTCGACCGTGTTCGTCCTCGGCGCCCTGGTCTTCTTCGTGACCGCGTCCTCCGCGTGAGCGGCCGCGCCGGGCACGCCGTCGACCGGCGGCACCGCCCGGACGCGACGGGGGCCTCACGCACCGGGGGCCCGGACACCGC